>DASQTN010000251.1:0-3461 GCA_035641895.1 Chryseolinea sp.
TGTAGGAGGAAGTCCTGTCAATGCAATAAGCCCGACCAAAAGACATACACAAGGCCACACAAAAGTCTTTCCGATTCCTGCAAACGATTCCACAGAACTCAAACCCATCATTTCAAAATATTGCAGGTAGATGAAAACTAAATAATTTATAAGCACATAAACAGCGGCGTAAAAAAGCATAAAGTCTATTCCTGTCGGAATGAATGCTCCAACCCCGACAAGTAAAAATCCAGATTGCGCTATAGATGAGTAGGCCATTAGGCGTTTTGGCCTCGTTTGCCACAGCGCGGAGAAGTTTCCTATGGTAAGTGAGAGTATCGCTACAAAGCAGATCACAAATTGCCAGTCGTGGCGGGATTGTCCGAATAAGTTCAATGCGAGCGTAAATTTGGCTAGGACACCAAGTCCCGCAAGCTTCGGTACCACAGAAAAAAAAGCGACGATCGGCATAGATGCCGCTTCATAAACGTCGGGCGCCCAGGGGTGCAAAGGAGCTGCGGCCATCTTATATAAAAACCCAGCCAGTGCCATGCTGCCTGCGACGAGAAAAAGCGTGCTGTTTTTATTAACCAAAGCGTTAACAAAATCGACCGACGAAAAATCAAGCGTGCCTGTGAGGCCATAAAGGAAGGTAAAGCCATACAGCATTATCGCTGAGGCGACAGAACCGAAGAGAAAATATTTCTGACTGCCTTCGGCACCAGCTTTTGAAAATGAAAAACCTGTCAATACGTAAGAACTGATGGATATCAATTCGAGGGCAATGAAAACGGAGACAAAGTTTACGCTCATCACTAGCAGGTGGGCGCCTAAGGATACCGTTATCACTAAAGTATAATACTCAGACAGTTGTTCCTGTTTTGAATTTCTCCACGTCATTAAGACCGTAAAAATCCCGGCGCAATCGATCAATATTTTAAGATATGCCGAAAAGCCATCGCTTTGAAGCATGTTGTAAAAGAGTTCTGCTGGGGCCGGATCAGCAGGCCAGAACACAACAGTTGTTACAAGGGAAGTGATGAATGTAGCGAGACTGAGAAAGGTATACAGCGGTCTGGCTTCTTTTTTTAGAAGACCGGTAATAAGCACAATCAGAATAGCAGAAATCAATACAAGTTCCGGAACGAAAAACTTGAAACTACTCCGGATCAATTCCAACTGTTCGTATAAATCTGTACCCATTAAAGGCCTAATGTTAGATTTTTGCCGGTCGTCAAAACAAACTCCGTTAAGTGCTTGGCAAACGGATCAATTATGGAAAGTATTGGTTGTGGAAAAATACCAAAACCTAACGTAGCCGCTGCCAGCGGAATAAGCATACAGTATTCGCGTGTCGTCAAATCAAAAATTTGATCTTCTGTGATATGTCCTTTCACATGGAAAGGCCCAAAGAACATCCGTTGTAACGTCCATAAGTAATAGGCTGCGCCAAGGATCAATCCCAACGTTGCTATGATTGCAAAACTTTCCGGTAAAACACCGGTAGCGCTATTAGATTTAAAAGCTCCTAGAAAGATCATGATCTCAGCAATAAATCCGGAAAACCCAGGCAATCCTAGTGATGCAAAAAATCCGACCAGCACCATCGCTGTATACGATTTCATTTTTGACGAGAGTCCCGAGTAAGTGCTGATCATTCGATCGTGTGTCCTGTCGTACAGTACCCCGGCAAGTAAAAATAACATAGCTGAAATTATTCCGTGACTGAACATTTGATAGACTGAACCCGTAACTCCTTCCGGAGTGAGAGATGCGAGTCCGAGCAGCACGAAGCCCATGTGGGAGACCGATGAGTATGCGATTAACCTTTTGAGATCTTTGCTCGCCATTGCATTTAGTGCACCATAAATGATCGAGATCAATCCCATTAATCCGACGAACCATCCAAAGTATAATGCTGCTTCCGGGAAAATAGGAAATGCAATTCGGGCTAGCCCATATCCACCGATCTTCAATAAGAGTGCGGCGAGTATAACGGAAATTGGAGTCGATGCTTCGACGTGTGCATCCGGCAGCCACGTATGAAGCGGCACCATCGGTAACTTAATGGCGAACCCAATAAATAACAACAGGAACGCCCATAACCTGCCGTTGTATGGTCCGATCTGCCAGGGATTGTTTGGATCGAGAATTGAGTTTGAAATAAAATTTCCCGGTTCCGTCATGTGCAACATGTTGAACGTGTGAACAAGTTTTCCGGACGTTAACGGATCATGAACGGATACATACAGACCGATCATCACTATCAATATAAAAATGGATCCCAGCAGTGTGTAAAGGAAAAATTTTATTGACGCGTACTCTCGTCTCGGACCTCCCCAAATTGCGATGAGGAAGAACATAGGCAAAAGCATAAACTCGAAGAAGAGATAGAACAAGAGGAAATCAAGCGCTGTGAAACTTCCGATGATGGAAGCGTTCAAAATCAAAAGCAGTATAAAGTAACCTTTTACATTTTGACTGATTGTCCACGAAGAGATCGTGGCAATACACATAATAAAGACAGAAAGAATAATTAGGGGGAAGCTTAGGCCATCGACGCCTACATGGTAAGTTGCTTTTAATACACCCCATGTGCCGAGGTCAAGTGTGATCCATGGTTGTTGCTCTATGAAGTAGAGGGAGTTCGAGCCATCATAGTCTCCGAACATGAAGACCAGGATAAACAGTTGAATAACATTTACGACCGAAGTAAGATATCGAAACGAATTTCCGGACTTCGCCGGTAATAGAAGCCCAATGAAGGCTGCAGCAAGGGGACTAAATATTAATAATGAGATTAAGTATTGCTGCATCAAATAGGTGCTTTAGTCATTATGTCAGCCAAGGTTAAAGCAGGGTCCAAATTAGAAAAATAATGATTGTAAAAATGGACCAGAAAATATAAAGCTGGATTTTTCCGTCCTGGAACGAACGCGTAACGCTACCGACTCCCCTTACAATGGTTGTAAAACCATTAACAGTTCCATCGACAAGTGCGCGATCGAACCATCCTGTCACATGGGCGACCAACACCTGCGCGTAAGCTGTGCCGTGGATAAAAGCATCGATCCATTTTCGGTCGACCTGCGATGCTTTACGCACAAATTCAAAGGCAACATTTTTTACCGCCCATTGAATCAATCGGTCCAAAAAAAATGCTTGTTGAAGAGTTTTGGAATAATCAGATCTGCGTCGGATCCTGTAGGCAATAACAAATGCGGCCACAACCCATATGACAGAAAAAATCGTGACGTTCCAATTGTGTGCAAGGGCGGGGTTGATCCATCGGGTATTTACCAAAGGGTTCCAGGATATAATGATCCACAACGATGCTGTTGCAAGAATTAACAGTGGAACCTGCATGACGACTGGAGGTTCCGGTAATGCGAATCCTGATGTCTTTTTTTCGGTGCCAAAAAAGATGAGCCAAATCATTCTAAAAGTATACACCATCGTTAAAAACGTAACCACGAAAGCAC
>DASQTN010000252.1:0-13175 GCA_035641895.1 Chryseolinea sp.
GGAATTATTGAGGGCGCCGCTGAAGGTAAGGGATTGGGAATTCGGTTTTTGAGACACATTGAGCGTAATTCATTACTGCTCTTTCTCATTCCCGTCGATTCCCGGGATATCCGCGCAGAATATGACATTTTATTAAATGAACTTCGAAAATACAATCCAGAATTACTCGACAAAAAACGACTCCTGGCAATTTCCAAAATAGATATGCTTGACGACGAGCTCATGCATGAAATGAAAAAAGAACTACCGAAGGACATTCCCGCTGTTTTCATATCCTCCGTCACCAACAAGGGTATACAGGAGTTGAAAGACCTGATATGGAAAACATTACATGATTCGCGCGATTAGCGAAGCAATGCCAGTTTGACATTAAATCCGAGTTTGGCAAAATTGTTGACTTGAGGCATTTGTTTAATTTTCGAGACGATATGTCTATTATGGACAACTTATACACAGCGAAATGAAGCAGAACGAAGAGATACTTTCCGAAAACAATGAGTCAACCGAAAAGGTGGCAGACTCAACAACACCCGAGAACACGACTGAAGAATCATCAGCTGAGAAATCGCAAGCCGAGTTAGCTGAACAAAAGGAGAAATTCATTCGATTGTATTCCGAATTTGAAAATTTTAGACGCAGGACTGCAAAGGAAAAGCTGGACTTAATCCAATCGGCAAATGAGCAATTAATAAAGACATTGCTGCCTGTTATCGATGATTTCGATCGGGCGGAAAAATCTTATAGCGATAAAAAAAATGACAAGGAACTGGAAGGATTTTTTCTGATTCACAGCAAACTCAAGAAAATTCTCGATCAGGCAGGCGTAAAATTGATGGATTTGAAGTCGGGGTCGGAGTTTAATGCCGACTTGCATGAAGCCATTACACAGATACCTGCGCCGGATGAGACATTGAAAGGCAAAATCGTGGACATCATTGAGCCAGGTTATCTTTTAAATGACAAAGTTATTCGATTCGCTAAAGTCGTCGTCGGGAATTAACCAGGGCGTTTAGAATCTATTTCAATTTTTTACATCATGTCCGCAAAAAGAGATTATTACGAAATACTCGGGGTCAACAAGTCATCAACAGGTGATGAGATTAAGAAAGCTTACCGGAAGGTAGCTATTCAATTTCACCCGGATAAAAATCCCGACAATAAGGAGGCGGAAGAAAAATTCAAGGAAGCCGCAGAAGCTTATGAGGTATTGAGTGATGCCGAGAAGCGGGCACAATACGACCGTTTTGGACACGCCCGCGGAAACGGTGGTTTCAGTGGACATAATATGAACATGGACGATATCTTCAGTCAATTTGGAGATATTTTCGGAGGAGGAGGCGGAGGAAGTCCATTCGATAGCTTTTTCGGTGGAGGATCAACGCGTGGTGGCAGACGACAACGTAAGGGATCCAACTTGAGGATAAAACTCAAGCTGACCCTCGAGGAAATTGCACACGGCGTAGAGAAAAAAATTAAAGTAAATCGGCTTGTTAGGGCGGAAGGGGTAACTTTTAAAACCTGCCCTACCTGTCAGGGATCGGGGCAAATCCGCAAGGTTGTCAATACCATGCTCGGCCAAATGGTGTCTGCCAGCACTTGTTCCAGTTGTGATGGATCCGGCCAAGTCGTTGACAAACGTCCAAACGGCGTTGATAGCTCAGGTCTTGTGTCGAAGGAGGAACTTATTTCTGTAAAAATACCTGCCGGCGTAGCGGATAGCATGCAACTTTCTATGTCTGGAAAGGGAAATGAAGCACCGGGAGGCGGAGGTGCCGGCGATCTGTTGATCCTGATTGAAGAACAGGAGGACAAGTTTTTAAAAAGAGACGGAAATAACCTTGTATTTGACCTCTATATAAGTTTCGTTGACGCGGCTTTGGGAACCAATGTTGAAGTTCCTGCCGTTGGCGGAAAAGTAAAAATTAAAATTGACCCGGGAACGCAAAGCGGAAAAATATTAAGACTTCGTGGAAAAGGGCTTAAAGATGTCAATGGTTATGAAACTGGAGACCAGCTGATTTATGTAAACGTTTGGACTCCAAAAAAACTCACCTCGGAGGAAAAGGCCAAATTAGAGAGCCTGAAGGATTCACCTAATTTTGAACCTCGCCCGGATGCCAATGAAAAGGGCTTTTTCGAGCGAATGAAAGAGTATTTCAATTAAAATAATTCTGACAACCGAATTGAGTTATCGCCGTTAAACTGAGATTAACGGGGTTATTTTGTATGATTTTACCTTTAAACTTACACAAGGCAACCCCTGTAATCAGTAGATCGTACATATCGACATGCGCAAAAAGATTTGGTTAACGTCTTGTGGGGTTGTAATTGCGGGGCTTGCATTCGGACAACTAAAAAAACAGTTTACGGTTGAAGACGTCCCTTCATGTGAAAATATCCGCCTATCCCTTAAAGCAAATAGTGGTAACTGCTTCATAAAACCCAGCCAGAATACAGAGATCCTCAACGTTTTTAGCAACCAGACGGAGACCAGCTACGCCCATAATTTTAGAAAGGAAGTCAAAGGCAAAACCTGTGAGGTCCTGCTTAATCTGGAAGAAGATCAAGCCGAAGGGATCAGTCAAACTATATCAACCCGCTTTTTTGGTGCTTCTGATAAACCGGTAGGTGATAAGCTTTGGAAAATGTATCTCACCGATACAAAGCCTTATTTTCTGGAATTGCATTATGGAATCGGAAATGCAAATATTGACCTTTCAGGGCTTGCGATAAAGAACCTTAAGGTGAATACCGGTAGCGCCGATGTTAACGTCGGATACTACTCATCACTGGAAAATCAAATTGATATGGACACCTTCTTTGTGAAGGTAGATTTGGGTTCGGTAAATGTCAAAAATCTGAATATGTCTCGCACACGAAACATGATCGCGGATGTCGGATTCGGAAATATGACGCTCGATTTTCGAAGCAAGCCATTGGTAAGCAATAAAATTAAGGGAAGCGTCGGCGCTGGAAATCTTACGATCTTGTTGCCCAGCAATGACACGCCAATGTTAGTTAAGATTAAAGATTCGTGGTTGTGTAGCGTACGGATCCCCGAAGAATTCAAAAAGGTTTCCGAAAATGTCTTTGCAAATGCAGCCTATACCAAGGACGCTAAGAACAGTCTGATGTTCGACCTGGATGTTTCTATGGGAAATATTATTTTCAAACAGGACTACCGATAAATATCCCGCACATTTTCTAAAGTCTCATTTTTCCTTGTAATTCCTCCTTATATTTTGACACTAATTCAAGTGTTAAATTAAGATCCGTGGATGCACTAGTTGTCAATCATGTTACCAAACGCTACACCAATCATTTGGCGCTGGATGACGTTAGCCTCAACATTCCGCAGCATACAATTTTCGGATTGCTGGGGCCGAATGGCGCAGGAAAAACCACTCTCATCAGAATCATCAATCAGATAATAAACGCCGATCAAGGTGACATTTCCATCTTTGGAGAAAGGTTACAAGAAAAACATATTGGCGTGATCGGATACCTGCCGGAAGAACGAGGATTGTACAAAAAACTCAAGGTCGGCGATCAGCTCATTTATCTAGCACAGCTTAAAGGATTAAGTGGCAAAGAAGCTGCCGAAAAAAGCAAGAACTGGATGCGGAAATTCCAAATTACAGATTGGTGGAATAAAAAGGTCGAAGACCTTAGCAAAGGTATGGCGCAGAAGGTACAATTTATCAGCACCGTAATGCACGAACCAAAGCTCATAATTTTGGATGAACCGTTTTCGGGATTTGATCCGGTAAACGCACAATTAATAACGGAGGAGATATTGGCGCTAAAACAGAAAGGCTGCACCATCATCTTTTCGACACATCGCATGGAGACGGTTGAAGACTTGTGCGATGAAATTGCATTGATCAATAAGTCCAAAAAAATATTAGAAGGGTCCAAGAAAAATATAAAACAAAATTATCGGACAAATACCTATACCGTTGAGCATAAAGGAATTTTCAGCCTGTCATCGGAGAATTTTGAATTGATTTCACAAAAAAATCTAGAAGACACATTTTTCAAATCGGTGATTAAAATGAAAAATGGCACGAATCCAAATCAGTTGATCCGCGATCTCACCGAAGTTACGGAAGTTCACAGCTTTATTGAAAAAATTCCCAGTATGAGCGAGATATTTATAACCTTAGTAAAAGGAGAGCATCATGAATAAGATTTGGCTCATTATGCGACGGGAATTTCTAAACCGTGTTCAAAAGAAATCGTTTTTAATTGCCACGATATTGTTGCCGCTGATTTTTCCTGCGCTTATGGCCATCCTGGTGTACATCGCCATAGAGCAAAAGAAAAACGCTTCCAAAGACGTGGTCTATTATGTCGACGAGAGCAACAAATTTGTTCCGGATACCACCAAGTATATTTTTAAAAAATTCGGAGGATCAATTGATGATGCGAAAAGGACCTTCCAGCTGGATCAAAGCCATGGTCTTTTATATATCCCTAATTTTGAGCTGGCAAATCCTCAAGGCATAACACTTTACACTAAGGTAAACCCAAGCCCCAACGAAATTGGCGATTTGGAAGGCATGCTGGAAAATCAGGTAAAGGAGCTGAAAATGCTGAAGTTCAATATTAATCAGCAAGTACTTGACAGTATTAAGACGGACATTTCAATTCGAACCATAAATATTTCTGATGGAGGTCATGAGGAGACTTCCGATTCAAAAGTCCTTTTTGGCATCGGTATGGCGTGCGGAATCATGATGTATATGTTCATTTTCATTTACGGCGCGCAGATCATGCAAGGAGTTATCGAAGAAAAGACCAGTAAGGTTATAGAGGTCATCGTTTCCTCCGTCAGGCCCTTTCAATTAATGATGGGAAAGATTTTGGGTTTAGCATCTGTTGGACTATTACAATTTTTAATTTGGATCATCCTTATCACGACGTTATCGTCAGTGGTTTTGGGATTCTTTGGACTGGAAATGCCTCAACAGCAGATGATGAACGAAATGAATCAACAGTACCCGGATGCTCAAATGCAAAATCCCGGGGTGATGGAAGCCATGACGCTGATTGGTAAGATACCCTTTGGTTACTTGATTTTCAATTTCCTATTTTATTTTCTCGGCGGGTATCTCTTATATGGTGCCCTTTTCGCAGCGGTTGGATCGGCAGTAGACAGTCCGGCTGAAGCTCAGCAATTTATGTTCCCCATTACTATTCCAATGTTGATTGCATACTTCGGCTTATTCACTTTTATACTGGACGATCCGCACGGATCAATAAGCGTCTGGCTTTCTATCATACCGTTCACCTCCCCGATCGCTATGATGGGTAGAATCGCATTTGGCGTACCGGCTTGGCAATTAGTTTTATCAATGTTATCTCTGGTTGGCGGATTCATTTTTACCACCTGGGTTGCTGCACGCATTTATCGCGTAGGTATTTTGATGCATGGCACAAAAATAAACTACAAAGTGATGGCGAAGTGGTTTATGATGAAAGGTTGACTGGGATTCTATTTTTTCAACCTAAATAGCCGATTCAATATTCGACGACATTACGCGAAATTGATCTTGATTTCTCAAGCTCAGGTTGTTTTTGAGTATCTTTCAAATTCGAATGAGCGCGAAAGTCCCAATGCCTTCCCTGGATTTTTATCGGAATAATTCCACCTTAAAATGGATTGTTCTGGTAGTTTCCATCCTGATTAGCATCAGTTCAATTTATTATACCAACATACTCGTCGATCAATTGAAAGAGCGGGAACGTCAGCAAGTACAGCTTTATGCAAGAGCTATCGAATACACCGCCAATGACGAAAACATCTCCGGGGACGTAAACTTTATCGCCCAGGAAATTCTGTTTCAAAACAATTCGATTCCCATCATCAATGTTGACGACAGCTTGAATGTTTTAGCTTTTAGAAATCTAGACGTGGACGACCAGTGGTCCGAAAAAAGAAAAAATAATTTTCTGAAAGCGGAAATGGAAATGATGCGGGAGACATACGACCCTATCCAGGTAACATTGCGCGACCCACAAACGGGCGAGGTCTTTGGCACGCAGTATATTTACTATAAAAATTCCTTCCTCCTCAGACAACTCATTGCCTATCCTTACATACAGCTATCCGTTATCGCAATTTTCGGCTTCATCGCCTATCTCGCATTTAATTATTCCAAGGCAGCAGAACAAAATCAAGTATGGGTAGGGCTTGCAAAAGAGACTGCGCATCAGTTGGGAACTCCATTGTCATCGCTGATGGCTTGGGTTGAAGTAATTCGTGAAGATCCAGATGTAAAGCATAAGGGTGTCGTTGAGGAACTGGAAAAAGATATTCAAAAACTCCGGATCGTTACAGAACGATTTTCCAGCATTGGTTCGGTGCCTTCTCTGAAAAAAGAAAATGTTGTGGTCTTGATTAATAACGTTGTGAATTACCTCCGCCCCAGAGTTTCGGCTAAAGTCAGAATGGAAGTATTTACACTATCGGAGAATATTTTTGCGAATGTCCATGCTCCATTATTTGAATGGGTCATTGAAAATTTGTGTAAGAACGCCGTAGATGCGATGGGGAATACCGGTACCATTGCCATTAAAATTCTCAGGGGAAATGAGGGGAAAGTTTTTATAGACGTTTCAGACACTGGCAAAGGCATCCCACGATCTAAGCTTGAACACGTCTTTAGACCAGGGTTTACTACAAAGAAAAGAGGATGGGGCTTGGGATTAACCCTTGCCAAAAGAATTATAGAAGCCTATCACAATGGGAAGATTTTCGTGAAATCCTCGGAGGAAAACCTGGGAACCACCTTCAGAATCATTTTAAATGTCGTTTAACGTCAGTAAAGATTCAATCTTACTTTTTGTTTATTCCGCTTTGGGTCTTAGGCCAGAAAAACATACTTTTGCGCTCGAATTTTCGACCTTAAAAATTTCAAAAAACACATAGAATGGCAAACATTGGTAAGATCACCCAAGTCATCGGTCCGGTAGTGGACGTCGCATTTGACAGCGATGGCGCAACGTTACCTAATATCCTTGATTCTCTTGAGGTTACAAAAAATGATGGCACCAAAGTAGTATTGGAATGCCAGCAGCACCTTGGAGAAGATCGTGTACGAACCATTTCTATGGAAGGTACAGACGGATTAGTACGTGGAATGAAGGTGTATGACACGGGATCTCCAATTAAGATGCCTATTGGCGACGACATTAAAGGGCGCCTGTTCAATGTTGTAGGCGAAGCAATTGATGGAATTAAGCAGCCGAAGGGCACGGGACAACTTCCCATTCACCGTCCGGCACCACGGTTTGAAGACTTGACGACCTCTACAGAGGTGCTTTATACGGGTATTAAAGTTATCGATTTGATTGAGCCTTATTCAAAAGGGGGTAAAATCGGTCTTTTTGGTGGTGCTGGTGTAGGCAAAACCGTACTAATTCAGGAGCTGATCAACAATATTGCAAAAGCGTATTCCGGTCTTTCGGTATTCGCCGGGGTTGGTGAGAGAACCCGTGAGGGAAATGATCTTCTTCGAGAAATGATCGAGGCGGGTATCGTGAATTATGGGGAGGAATTTATGAAATCACTTCATGCCGGGGGATGGGATCTTTCTAAGGTTGATCAAGAGAAATTAAAAGAATCAAAAGCAACCTTCGTATTTGGCCAGATGAATGAACCTCCAGGAGCGAGAGCGCGCGTGGCCCTTTCCGGTCTGACAGTAGCCGAATACTTCCGCGATGGTGATGGACAAGGAAAAGGAAGAGACATTCTTTTCTTCGTAGACAATATCTTCCGTTTTACGCAAGCAGGTTCTGAAGTATCTGCGCTTTTAGGCCGGATGCCCTCAGCCGTAGGATATCAGCCGACACTGGCCACTGAGATGGGCGTTATGCAGGAGCGTATTACATCCACAAAAAATGGTTCTATTACATCTGTTCAGGCCGTATATGTGCCTGCCGATGATTTGACAGATCCGGCGCCTGCAACTACGTTTGCTCACTTGGATGCCACCACCGTGTTGTCCCGTAAAATTTCTGAGCTTGGGATTTATCCGGCCGTAGATCCTTTGGACTCTACTTCCCGAATCCTACGTCCCGAAATTGTTGGCGAGGAACACTATAAATGTGCTCAGCGGGTAAAGAATATTTTGCAACGCTATAAAGAATTACAAGATATTATCGCCATCCTGGGAATGGATGAGCTATCGGACGAAGATAAGTTGATAGTAGTAAGAGCAAGACGCGTGCAACGGTTCTTATCTCAGCCTTTCCACGTGGCAGAAGCGTTTACCGGGTTGAAAGGTGTGTTGGTTGACATCAAGGAAACAATTAAAGGTTTCAATGCTATTATGGATGGCACTTACGATCACCTTCCCGAGATGGCTTTTAACCTTGTTGGTAATATTGAGCAAGCCATTGAAAAAGGTGAAAGAATTTTAGCTGAAGCCAAGGGATAATGGATAATTTAAAATTAGAAGGTTGAGAGATTTTTCAATCTTCTAATCTAATTTTTCATTCTTCAATTTTCCAATCTTACAATTAGACTTATGTTACTCGAAATTTTAACTCCGGAAAAAAAAATTTTTCAAGGAGATGTTACGATCGTAACATTCCCCGGCGCCGATGGTTCTTTTCAAGTTATGGATAATCACGCTCCGCTCATCAGTTTATTGAAGGAGGGAACGGTGGAATACAAAGGCAAAGAAGGAACTAATCGAGTACAAATAGTAGGCGGGGTTGTTGAAGTCTTGGCAAACAAAGTAATAGTGCTGGCAAGTGGCCTTGCTGCCTGAGTGGCTTATCTGATATCTGTTGTCCTCGGTGTTTGCACAATATTCTCAAGGTTCTAGCCATTGCCGTTAGCAACCCATTTCACAAAAAAGAAGGCTCCTACTACGAGCGAGATTACACCGGCAATCCAAAATGCATTGCTGATATTCGCCAGCGTAATTAAAACGATCCCTGCTCCTCCAAAAACAATAGCCAGTGTTACAAGCGTATCAAATTTTTGCGTGGCGTTCACGGACTCAACGCCATCATTTTTTTTAAGCACGGATTTTTTAGAATAATTAACCAGTTCTTTTCGTAATCCTTTCCGAAACTCTTTCTTCTCGCGTTTGGACATGGTCTTAAACTTCTCCGCTACTTCCCTGACGGTAGTATAAGGAACAGGTTGCTTTTCAGCTATGATAATTGGTTCGGCCGCTGAGCTGACTACCAAATTTTTTTCATCCAACAAAAGCGGGTTTTCTTCGATCACGGCTACTTTCTGTGGTCCTGATCTTTTTCCGACATTGTAATCGTATTGGTCAAAGTGATACACATATTTTGGCGATGAACAAGCTGTTACGAAGACAAATGCACTTAAAAGTACTTGATGAAATTTCATAGCATTACTTTTTAGTTTTTCTAAACGGCGATAACCTTTTGAAAAGCTTTTTTTCAAACGCCCAAAAGAAATTGAATTGGCCAAACAAAAATCCATATCCCAACAATATAACATTATACAGCGGCAATATTAAGATATAATACAAGATTGAAGCGATAACTGTATCGCCATTCTCGCCTGCAAGAAATCTCAACAGCGGTTTTTTCAAGAATAATATCGTGAAGCCAGTACAAGCAAAAACTATTAAGACAATTATTACTTGGAGTGTACTTCCCAGGTTCCATCGTTCTCTAAGTCTATCAAGCCATACCACGCGAAATTGTTTTATTAAGAATCCAATTTCAAAAAATATTTCCATAAACCCATGCCAGGCAACGGGGCTTTAACGGTCAATGGCACCTTCTTCACGGGATGCTCGAATGATAACTCCTTAGCATGCAGACAAATGCTTCCATCTTCATTCGGCTCTGGGTCACCGTATTTAATATCGCCGAGGATGGGACAACCCATACTGGCAAGCTGAACACGTATTTGATGAGGCCGTCCCGTCAAGGGACTTACCTCTAACAACCAATACCCCGCATCGGTGCTGATTACACGGTAATCGAGCTCGGCGTATTGAGCTCCTTCTGTGTCAATTTTGAATGCAGTAGTCCGATTTTTTGCTTCATCCTTTCGCAGCCAGTGTGTTAATGTTTCCTGAGCTGATCTGGGTTTATTTCTGACAATTGCCCAATAGACTTTTTTTGTCTGCTTGTTTCGAAACAGGGCATTCATACGTTCCAGCGCTTTTGATGTCCGTGCAAGAACAACTACTCCACTCACCGGCCTGTCTAGGCGATGGACCAACCCGAGAAAGACGGCTCCTGGTTTTTTAAATTTTTCAGCAATGTATGCCTTGCACAGTTCCACCAACGACTTGTCCCCGGTAGCATCGCCCTGGCTTAAAACGCCAGGAAATTTGTTGACTACTAGCAGGTGGTTATCCTCATAGAGTACAGTGAAAGGTTGCTTCATATTCAGTTAAATACGAACGGATCCCATGGCGGTGTCGATGAAAATTTTGGATTTCGAACGCTGCTAGCGAGCAGGTACGTCGATATACCAGCTAGAATTTTTAAAGAGCGCTCGAAAATTTTCGGTGGGATTCTCTATGGCAAACAGCATTTGCTTCATCATTTTCTTCCAACCCAGCATGGTGTTTGGTTTTTCGAATGCCGTTGTTACGCCTGAACCCTTCAGCGCTTCCAAAATATCTATGGTGATCCTAGGGCCATAAAGAATAACGGGGAGGTTCTCAAAGGTTGGGTTACTCCGAAGTTCCATTAGACACTGTATTCCGTTTCTACGCGGCATATTTATATTCATGAACACAGCATCGGGGCCATCAAGAATTTTGTGCTTCATGGCATTCATTGCTTCTTCGGAATATACAAAGCTCAAACATTGAATGCTCGAATCGATCGAGGCCAAGGCTTCCTTCATGAATAGAAGATCATCCTTATTATTATCTATGAGTACGAGGGTCGTCATGTTTTAATGAATTTAAGATTGTCAGGGCCCGGCACCAGAATCTTACACAATCACAAAAAGCTTGGCCACAATCATCGAACCTGTAAAAATCGAATTGGTTTAGATTTGGGAAAAGTTTCTAAACGCTAAGGCCCATTTTGGGACCCATTTTTTTTAAACGTTAACGAGATTTTGGCTTACCAGTTCAAATTAAGGCGCAAAATCACTCGAAAACAACGATTTTCAATGAAGAAAGGGAAAATCTTTTCAGGGATCCCGGTAAAATGCCTACTGGTGTAATTGTTGTAATTACGTAATCCAAATACCCTTTGTATGGAAAACAGTAAAAAAATCATGTTCCCAACACCCCCTCCAAAATTCGATACGCCTGAATCTCAGGAAGCAAAATACTGGCGCGAAAAATATGAAATTACCACTAAGCACCTTATGGTGGCCGTTAAAGAATGGGGAAAATTAAGGCAACAAGTCGAAGAAGGTCTTAGTAAAGTTGCATAATAAGTGAACTCTGAGGCATGATTTTTTAATTCAAACTAGCATTCGCCTGCATAACAAGTTTCGCTAACCTCAATTCCCGACAGTCTGCAGTATCAAAGTTTGTAAATCTTTTTTGAAGAGAGATTCAGTTGGCTTACCTTCAATTCCATGAAGAATCTCTTCGAGCGAAGAAATTTTATAAAGTCATTCCTTTCTATTCCCCTATTGACATCGGCCGGAGCTGTCTCTTCCAACCGGGCGGTCGCTCAGGAGAGAAACACAAATCACGGAAAAAGCAAATTGAAAATCAGTCTCAATGCATTTTCCTTTAATGCTCCGCTGACTGAAAAAAGAATGTCCCTCGAAGAACTGTTGGAGACTTGCTCGGAGATTGGATTTGAAGGCATAGACATTACCGCCTATTATTTTCCCGGGTATCCAAATGTGCCTTCTGATGAATTTTTGTATCGCATAAAAAGAAAAGCGTTCAGATTAGGTCTCGACATTTCCGGGACAGGTGTTCGAAATGATTTCACGGATCCAGACAAGCAAAAAAGGGCAGAACATGTCAAGCTAGTTAAAAATTGGATCGATGTTGCTGCAAAACTTGGCGCGCCGGTTGTCCGGATTTTCGCAGGAACGCAAAATCCCGCGGGCTATACGCGTGACCAGATAACCGCATGGATGCTCAACGATATACAAGAGTGCATCACTTATAGTAAGCAGAAAGGAATCATTATTGGAATTCAAAATCACGCGGATTTTATTCAGACTGCTGAACAGGCAATCGACATTATCGAAAAAATAAATTCGGAATGGTTTGGGCTCATTCTTGACACGGGTAGCTACAGGCTTCATGATCCTTATGAAGAAGTTTCAAAAACAGCCAAATATGCTGTCAACTGGCAGCTGAAGGAAAATATTTTTATCAACGGCGATGAAAAACCAGCAGATATTCAGAGGCTGGTTGATATCATTAAGACTTCCGGCTATCGGGGATACATACCCATTGAAACGTTAGGGCCAGGTGATCCAAAGACTAAGGTGAAGGTATTGTACAAAAAAGTAAAAGAAGCTGTTGGCTAAATAACTGGAATGAGTCTTGAGTCACGTTATGTTTCGACGTAACCCCCGCCTTCAAGAACTGAGATCCACCTATCATAAAAGTGTACTTTCAAAGTTGTTTTTTGTTTGATACCTTAACTTCTTGTAAAAAATTATCTCATCCGCTTCCATTTTTTTTTATGAATCGTCGCACAACGTTAAAGAAATTGGCCATTGCCTCTGGTGGTTTAGTAGTTTTACCCTCGTGGGCAAAAAGCTGGAGTGTCGGAGATATAACTAAACTCCCATCATCGTTTTCAGCAGCGAATGAAGAAATTTTAGCTTCTGTTGCTGATGCGATTATCCCGCAAGGAAATTCTATTGGAGCTATCTCGGTTGGAGTCGATAAATTCCTGCAAAAGCTGATTGCAAATTGTTACGAAAAGGATGTTCAGGAAAATATCACCAAACAATTATCCGCTTTGGATGCTTCCGCGAACAGCACCTACGGAAAATCATTTGCAGGTTGTAATCAAACACAACGACAATCGCTCCTTACTGAACTGGCAACTTCGCAAGACAAAAATGAAGCGGACTTTTTTACATTAATGAAATCAGAAACCATCCGTGGATTCAATACCTCGCGCGAGGTAATGCTGAAATATCTGGATTACAAAATCCTTCCAGGCCATTATTATGGTTGTGTGGATGTAAATGCATAATACATGGCAAATCTATTGTTGGATTC
>DASQTN010000253.1:0-2225 GCA_035641895.1 Chryseolinea sp.
GGTCGATGTGTCCATCCGTCCCGGTTGGTTTTACCATAGCAAGGAAGACTCTTTGGTTAAAACGCCTGAAAAGCTTTTTGAAATTTATCTTACTTCCGTCGGCCGCGGCTCTACCCTATTGCTGAATGTACCTCCTGATCAGCGAGGTCTGATTCATGAGAACGATCTGAAATCGTTGGAAGGATTTAAAAAGATCGTGGATACGGAATTAAAAAATAACCTTACGAAAGACGCGATAGCAAAAGCGAGCGCACACCGCGGCGATAGCGATAAGTTCTCAGCGGCAATGCTGCTGGATCAAGATCCGGAAACCTATTGGACAACCGATGATGGTGTTACAAGTGGTTCAATTGAGATCGAGTTTGACAGCCCGACGACAGTAAAATACATCCAGCTTCACGAATACATTAAGCTTGGGCAACGGGTTAAAGCCTTTAAGGTTGAAGCCTGGGATGGCAATAACTGGAAGTCTCTTGCTGAGGCTACGACCATTGGGTACAAACGAATTCTGAAACTGGAACCAACGGAAACCAGCAAACTAAAGGTCAGCGTTTTGGAATCAAAGGCCTGTCCTGTCATCTCCAGTATCGAGGTGTTTTAACTATTCAGGTAACACAAATCTATCCCAGCTTTGTAAGAACTTGCCCTTCCGCAATCAGAAAAAATAAATAAGATCAAATCCTCTTTGATTTTTCATCCTAGGAATGTTGTAAATTAGGAGGTCGCAAAATGTTGGATTTGAAATACCTATTACCATTCTTTTTAATCGTGCTGGTCTCCTTTTCCGGACCTCCGACGTCGGGTATTTTCATTATCATAAAGCCCGCTAAAAAAAACCCGTGCGAGCAAGATCTGAAAATGTTGATTGGTACTAAACGAGTCTGCGTTTTAAAGAAGCCTATTGTTGGTGTCGATGAACTCGAATATGTAACCGACATTTTATATGATCCGATTGTTCAATGCAATTATATTAAGTTGGGGTTTTCGTCAGAAAGCGTTGTTACACTTAATCAAACGGTAAGTACTTTACCTGGAGCAGAGTTCGCCGTCGTTCTTGATGATGATGTTATTTGTATTTTCAAGATCCAGGAAAAATTAGATGCACGTTACATAAAAATCGGCTACGATCTTGATAGCAAAAGTCTTTCGATGGTTCGGGATGCCTTGAAAAAAGTGCAATTCTGATTTTATTCGATCACCTTCACCCATTTTATTTATTTCAATCATAGCAGTCATTGCGTTATCTTTCCAAAAAAATCTGGCGTGGAAATTTTCGAAAATACGGGAGAGACTCTTTTCGCTGAACTCTTGCTTCCTGTTCCGGTTCCTAAGCTTTTCACGTATCGTGTTCCCAGAACACTGCAGGACAAAATTTTAAAGGGACAGCGCGCGATTGTCCAATTTGGAGACCGGAAAATTCTCACCGGGCTTATTTCAAATGTTCATAATCAGCCACCGACTGACTACGAAGCAAAATACATTCTTGAAATACTCGATGACTACCCTGTTGTCAGTGAATTGCAGTTTAAACTTTTCCATTGGATTGCAGACTATTATGTCTGCTCACTCGGCGAAGTTATGAACGCGGCTCTGCCCAGCGGATTGAAACTTTCCAGTGAATCGATGGTCCAGCTTCACCCTTCGTTCAACATGGATGAAAGCTCGATAGAATTTTCCGACAAGGAACTTATGCTATTGAAACACCTGGCCCACGAGTCGCTCGAGTACTCGGCCATAGCAAAACTTCTGGGGGTAAAAAATCTTTATAGTATTCTAAAATCACTTGTTCGGAAGGAAGCTGTCATTCTTTATGAAGAAGTAAAAGAGAAATATAAACCGAAAACTGAAAAAAAAATCCGGCTTACAACTGAATATAATAAGCCGGAATCGTTGGAATCACTTTTTGAAACGCTCGCTTCCAGGCCCAAGCAAGAGGCGCTGTTACTGAAATATCTCCAGGATGTACCCGTACTGAGTAATAAGGAACTTAATAAGTCGGGAATCACCAAAAAGAATTTGTTGATCGAAGGCCTGTCAGAATCATCACTGGCAACGCTGATTAAAAACAATGTCTTTGAAGAGTTCGAAGTTGTTGTTTCAAGGTTCGGCGATGACAAAGTTCAGGAAACGCACGCCATTGCACTCAGTGAGGAGCAGCTCCGTGTGCAGCGTGATATTATGAATGGTTTTCAGACGCACAACATTATGTTGCTTCGCGGAATAAC
>DASQTN010000254.1:0-7632 GCA_035641895.1 Chryseolinea sp.
GTGGCGCCCATTTTTCTTAATTTGTCAAATTCGCTCTGGATGCTGCGACTTCCAACAACCATCTGACTTCCATACAAATTCGCGTCAGCAGCAGAAGGTTTGACCTCAATTTTATCTATTTCAACTTCCAGCTCTTCAGCAAGGATCATGGGCACAGACAAGAACGTTCCCTGACCCATCTCGGGTCGATGGTTAAAAAGAATAATACTGTTGTCGGTACCAATGGATATGAATTGATTTAAACTTATCGCAGAAGGATCGGAAAACAGTGTTGCGATAAGTTTTTCCTTTCCGTGTGCCTGCCCTTCAAATCCGATACCCAGGAATGAACCAGCCAAAGAACCGAGTTGTATGAATTTCCTTCTCGAGATAGTTTCCATAATCAACGTTGTTGAGATGCCCGTTTGATTGCTTTCTTAATTCTAGGATAAGTTCCACACCGACAAAGTACTGAACTCATGGCGTCATCGATTTCCTCATCGGATGGATTTCGCTTTTTTGCTAACAATGCCGCCGCGCTCATGATCTGGCCTGACTGACAATAACCGCATTGAGGTACCTGCTCTGATATCCACGCAAGTTGTATTGCATGGTCGTTGTTCTTCGAAAGCCCTTCGATCGTCGTAATTTCTTTGCCAATCGCTGCTTCCGAGGGAATGACACATGACCTGACAGGGAAGCCATCTAGATGAATAACACAAGCTCCGCATTGTCCAATACCACATCCATATTTCGTCCCTGTAAGTCCGACAAAATCTCTGATCGCCCAGACCAACGGCATCTTCGGTTCTATATCTATCTCCTTGCGCTGTCCGTTTACACTGATCGTTAATTTTGTCATTTCCTTAATTTTATGGACTCTTGAAATTTACGAAATCCTTCATAAATCTCCTGATGGTGTGAATCAAAATGTCGGAATGATAAAACCCCTCAGCAGTGAAAATGAATGGTCATCATTATCTCACGGTGAGGGGTTGCATTTGATGTGACAGATTCGGCTCGGTCAGTCTTGATCTGCCGGTCATTACGATACTACTTACTACTTTTTTACTTTTTACACCTTACACGTTACCTCTTACCTTTTAGGTCTTACCTCTTACAGCCTAACAACGCTCACTTCTATCTAAGCCCCACGCCCTTAACGGGTCTGCCGACATCGGATGCGCCATCCGCCTTTAATCTTTCTATAACCTTTGCCGCTACTTTTTGACCCAGTTCCAGCCCTGCATCATTATCGCTACGAAAATGTATTCCCGCGTGGAAGCGTGATTCTGCTCCTTCTTTGGCGATTTTCAAAAACAAGTCTTTATCGTATGGAAAAAAATAAGGGAAGAGCTCACCTATGACGCCGCTCATCATCGCATGTCCCGATGGATATCCAGGGAATGGTGGACTTTGCATCAAAGGCTTGTATGTGGAGTCATACTGATCGGGACGAATTCCCCAGTAGGTATACTTAGCGTCCCAGCACGCAGTAAAAGCATCATAATACGCAACATTCACCGCGGCATAGATTCGTGCTGCCCTCGGCGGATTAGTATGTATGTTGTATTCGAAGATCTTTTTGGTTAGAAGATCACTTCCCGTCGGTTGGGTAGCATAGTGAAATGCATTTGCCTGCGAATAAAAAGTTTGTTTGAAATCCTTTAACTCTTTCATTTCCTTGGCAAAGTCGGGTGGAGGTACAGGCCTGAATTCACTCGCAGTTTCCAGCACAATTGTTTTGTTAAATCCTGCCATCGGCAGCATCGGATTTTTTCCGGTCCATAGTCCTGGCTTTTTTGGAATTTCTCCATCAAATTCTTTTTTACTTATGAAATTTTTTGTTTGTTCAATCTCGCGCGCTGCAATCTTTTTTCCAAGCTCAAACCCTGCCCTTGTATCACTGGGAAATGCTACTCCCGCAGCCACGCGTGAGGCCATCAACTGTTGGGCCATGCGACTTACTGAATCGGTTAAAGCAGGGTAGAAATGGGAGATGAGGGTTACTGCTACGCCTGCGGCCACAGAATGCTCGCAAGGATAGGACGGTGTTTCAGCTTTGGGTGCGTATAGCTTGATGCCTTTGTCAACATTAAAAGGACGGGGGCGATTGTGCGTGTATTTGGTATCCCAGGCAGCGATGGTCGCATCATAGATTGCTGTGCCGATTAATGCGTTTGCCAAAGCTCCATTGCCCGTAATATCGGACGTCCATAATTTAAACATCATATTGTACCACCGATAGCCTGGCGCGCCAGCATTCCAAAACGCGATCTTTTGCATGCCGCCGGCGTCGAGGTTGCGCTGCGCAGCAAGAACTTGGGCTACTTCATCTTTGTAAGGCGTTGGCGGCCCGAGACGAAATTCTTTTCCGGAACTAATAAACCACGTTTTCCATTGGCCGGCATCAGTGTCTTGCTGCGCCGTCGCGTGTAGCGTTATGCATAACATGAACAGGGGGACGAGTAAACTCTTTTTCATATAGTTGATGATTTTTAATCATAGATACGGAGGCATAAAAAAAAATTAACGCGACGTCAACAGACAACAAGAGATCGTAAATCAACAACGGTTTTATGTCAACGAGATGAAAGGTGATTTCATCTAAGCCGTCAGCGGCCAGGTAAATGCTTCTACTTTAAGCTTTTAATTTTAGCTTTAGCAAATGAAATTATCCATCGACAGAATACGGCTCAAGATCTACATTAAGATCGCGGCTGTATACTTAGGTCTGTCGATGTTCGGCGAACTCGTTGAAAACCATGAGACATTTTTTCAAGGTTCATTGAATAATCTCTGGCTCGTTTGTTATGTGGTGGCGATCAATTATATCCTTTTCGAACACAGCGTTCCTTATATCAAGTTTAGGTGGAGGCGGATCCTTGTTGCGCCGGCGCTTATATTTTTTTATATGATGTTATATTCCTTTGGGTTTTATGCCTGGAAATCAATAGGCGCCGGGTTGCATCTTTATGTCCCATTAAAGTCCTATCCTAACACATATACGGAAATTGGTGAGCTCGTTCCCTTTAGCTTTTTTTCTGTTTTCTTTTTTGGTGTTGCCTTGCATATTTATGACTACAGAAAATTAAAAGAAGATGCGCAGCAGCTTCGTATTGAAAAACAAGAAGCAGAGCTAAACTATCTCAAGTCGCAGACAAACCCGCATTTTTTGTTTAACACTTTAAATAATATTTATTCCCTGGCACGAGATAAGTCAGACCTTACTCCAGAATCTATTTTACGACTTTCAAAAATATTGCGTTTTATGCTTTATGAAACGGGAGGTGAATATATCGCAATAGAACAGGAATTGAAGGTAATGACCGATTATATTGCTCTTGAGAAATTACGGTATGATGAATCCCTACGAGTCAATTTTAATCATGACCTTGAAGATATGAAACAATCCATCCCTCCATTGCTAATGATTCCCTTAGTTGAAAATGCCTTTAAGCACGGAGTGTCTGAAACACGAAACCACCCTTTTATCGAAATTCATCTTTCGGTTAGGGCCAGGCAATTGCAGTTCGTTGTCAAAAATTCTGCTGAACTCGCTTCAACGGATGATCGCGTGAAAGAGAGCATCGGTTTAACGAATTTAAGACGTCAGCTACAATTACTGTATACTGAATATAATTTATCGGTTTATCATCGAGAATCAATATTTACCGCGACTTTGAAAATCAACCTGGCAAGTCATGTCTAAAATAAAGTGCATCATTGTCGAAGATGAACCGCTTGCGGCAAAGGTGTTGTCCGATTACATTGGTGAAGTTCCCTTCCTCGAACTAATGGGAACATTCAAGGATGCCATTCTCGCCACGGAATTTCTGCGAGATCAAACCATTGATCTGATTTTTTTGGATATCCACCTTCCTAAACTAAAAGGAATGGCCTTTTTAAGGACGCTGACACATCCACCTGCTGTGATTGTCACAACCGCGTATCATCAGTATGCCGTCGAGGGTTTTGAACTTAATGTGACTGACTATTTACTAAAGCCGATTGAGTTTGAGCGTTTCCTTGTAGCTGTGAATAAAGTTCGCGACGTCAGTAAGGCTGCTGCAGGCAGGGCCGATTTTGTTGATGATGCAGGAAAACTACCTACCAAAGGAAACCAGCCGCTCACGTCATCTGAAACTTCATCAAAGGCTGAATATTTATTCCTGAATGTGCAAAAGAAGAAAGTGAAAATTTTATTCGCCGAACTTCTTTACATTGAAAGTCAGCGCGAGTATGTGAAGATCGTGACAACAAATAAAGAGTATTTAGCGAAGATGAGCACCCATGAGATCGAATCGCTTTTGCCACGCAATCTTTTCAAACGTATTCATAGATCTTTCATCGTTTCACTGGACAAGATACAAGCGTTTACAGCGGAGGAAGTCGAGGTGAATGGAGTGGCTATTCCGGTAGGCAGGGAATACCGGCATTTCTTAGATGATTTGTGACACTTCACATTTTCTGTCCGATTTAATGCAGGTACTATATACCGTATAGCATTGACGCCTAGCCATATTGTTGTAAACTGTAGAATCTAGGCAGCATAGGCCTTTCCGATCAGATGCAATTCGCAAGGGTCAGTTACACCCTTCAAACTTACCTTGACTGGTTTACTTTTTGATTTTGGATTCTTCAACATCTTAAAAACCGCCGAAGAGACAATGAAATTGTTGTTTAGCTCCCGCGTCGCGGTCTGTAATCTTGAAGCAACATTCACAGGATATCCCATCACGACCAAATGATCTTTCGATCCCAGATGAAGATTCCCTGTTGCCACTTTTCCAACGTGTATGCCAATGCCAACATCGATCCTTTGATAAAGTTTCCTTTCAAATAACTGCTCATTTAGATTTTCCAGCGATTCCAGTATCGCCATTCCCGCTTGCACTGATGCATTCACCGATTCCTTAACGTTTCGATCAAATCCAAAGGCCGCATAAAATCCGTCACCAGAGGTTTCGATAATTCGGCCATGGTGGATACGGATAATATTTTGAAATCGCGAGAAAATTTTTTTTACGATTTGGATGACATCGACTGCCTGATGCTTCTCAACCAACGGAGTAAAATTCCGAATGTCAAGAAAAAACAATGCCATCTCTTTCTCGTCGTCCGTTTCCTGCGTCCAAAGGTCCCACCGGGTGCCATCTGAGTGAAGTCGGCGTCCGGTTTTTCTGCCGTTGCTGGGCTGCATCTTCACTGACCGGGCCGTATTCCTGTTAAACAATGTTAACTGTTGCATAGATATCCTGTTTAATAGCGTTACGCTAAGAAACACCTGTATGGTGACAACCCTTTGTCAGGAGGGAAGAAAAAAATTTTACTCGGGAAATGTAGAGGCCGGCGGATGGCAGTATATCACAGAATACAGCTTTCAGCTTTAAACTTTCAGCTTACCGCTTGCCACTCACGTTTTCTGCTTTTTCTTCTTTGCAGAAGGGAATAGCACGTTATTAAGGATCAGCCGGAATCCTGGGGAGTTGGGATGTTGATTCAGGTCCGGGGGCTCGCGCCATTGTCCTGGGTTTCCTTCGGGGTTGTGGCCACTGTAATAAGTCCAGTGTCCGCGACCTAGTTCGCCATAAATATACCGCACGTTATTAAGTTTTCTGTTTTCAGCTAACACGAGTACGGAAGGCTTCACTACGTACTTGTTAAATGCTGTTGTCTGGCCAATGAATTCGCGTATAGCATGTTCATGATTTTGTGTAAGCAGAGACGGAATGATATCCCATTTCGCTGAGAATTCAAAAAGGCTAAAGAATTCACTGCTTCGTTGCCAGTAGTCGCCCCAACCGGTGTTGATATCCGAAAACCGGCGGCTCGTTCCGGGCTCCATAGTAAAGTTTTCGAACGCAAGCGCCTTTGTAAAATCCAATTTTGACTGCGCGTCGGGGTCGGCGCCATCACCATCGAACATGCTTTCTGTGATGTCTACACCATCCGCGGCAAGCGCAATATCAAACGTCTCTGCCCCCGAGCACATAGCGAACAGGTAGCCTCCAGCTGCGCAAAATGCTTTTATTTTCTTGGCAACGTCTAATTTCATCTCAGTCACTTTCGCATATCCGAGCTTGCTGGCTGTGATTTTCAAAAGATCAGCTTCCAACTGAGAATCGCTCCGCAAATGGCGTCCAGCCTGCCCGGTAAAATCTTCATGATGGAGATGAAGCCAGTCGAAATGAGCTAGTTGGTCACCAATTACCTCTTCGTCGTAAATGATGGTATAGGGAATTTCCGCATAATCTAACACCAGCAACACTGCATCTGTCTCGTCTTTGACATAATCACCCTTGGGAGAATAAACTGCAATCCGGGGAGATTTTTCCAGACGCACTACATTCATGTTAACAGCTGGTGATTCTAT
Source organism: Chryseolinea sp. (assembly GCA_035641895.1). GTDB lineage: Bacteria > Bacteroidota > Bacteroidia > Cytophagales > Cyclobacteriaceae > Chryseolinea. The sequence continues at coordinate 6,356 of DASQTN010000254.1, forward strand.
TTCCTTCAATATAGTGTTAACGACAGCATCTGAGATTACTTCGAACGAAACTCCACGTATGACACATTCAGAATGCACGTCCTGCTCGTAGGGTATGAGAAAGCTTCCCCCTCGATAATTCAGTAACCAATCTAGATAGCCACCCCGTTGCAGCACATGAAACGCAAGGCCGTAAGATTTAAGATGATTTTTTTGTGCTTTGTCCATTGGAATCAGGATGGAATTTGCAAAACCGATTGAGCATGATCCCAGAACAAAAACTACAGCGAAGAGGAAGGAGCAACACTTTTTCATACAACACGGGTAGGACTTATCTAAAGATCGAAATCTTTAGTCACAATTTCAATGTAATATTGAGCGCGCGGCTGAAAAAAAACAGTTAGAAATTTGCTGCCAGCAATGAAGGTATTGGCGCTTCGGTGAAGAAGAACGAAGGCGAAGGTATTAGATGATCGGCCTCAAATGATATTCAGTATGAAAAGAACCATGAGAACTAATCCGATCGACAACTCTATTAAGATCCACTTTGATAACGCCTTTTTCATAAGGTTAATATACTTCATTTTTCTTAAACGGAACAATTACTCACGGAAAATCCTATTAAATATAAAGTTAGATTTAATGGTGTTAACATTCTTATAATCAGTATTTTCAATTCATTTAATTGTTCAATTTTGATGACGTCTCCCAAGCAATCCGTCTCGAAAGCGCAAGGTGTTCCCCGATAAAAATTCTGTTTACATTTAATCCTATTACCAAAACTACCTCTATGATGAAACAAACCATCCTGATAATTCTATTGGCAATGAATGTCGTCTGCCCAGCGCAGGACGCTCCGAAACTAGAATTTTTTTGTACGTTAACTGTCAAACTTGACCCGCCCCTTGTGGTTGGAGAAACGGCCCATGGGACACGCAGGATTATTCCCATCATCGGCGGAAAGGTCGAAGGACCTGGCATTAAGGGGGACATTATCAAGGGTGGAGCAGACTGGCAGGTGATAAGGAAGGATGGCGTATCTGAGCTTGAAGCGCACTACCAATTCAAGACTGACGACGGTGTAACTATATATATAAAAAATGAAGGGGTGCGGGCTGCATCACCGGAAGTGGCGGCAAAGATTGCCCGTGGTGAGACTGTCAATGCCAGTCAGTATTATTTCCGGGCCGTACCAAAATTCGAAGCGCCAATAGGAAAGTATGGATGGATAAATGACTCCATTTTTATTTGCAGTGGCGAACGTCTTCCGGACGCGGTGGTGCTTCGGGTTTGGCGGG
>DASQTN010000255.1:0-8813 GCA_035641895.1 Chryseolinea sp.
CTCCACACTACCGGAGCCGTATACCTTTTTTTGGGCTGATTTTGTATTTCCTTTATGCTTTACCTGGCCAGTACCTAATACGAGGGCGTCGATGTTGTTGGTAACGTTGAGCTGACAAAGTCCAGGACCACTTACTTTCGCTTTAGCCGTTTCGAGCGCACAATTGAAACCATCAAGAGTACCGGAACCACTAACTATGGCATCCATAGACGTCGCATATCCTTTTACCGTCATTACGCCACTTCCGCTTAATTCGGCCTTGATCGTGTTACCTTTTAAATCTACATCCATGCTTCCACCGCCCGCAACGCCCAGGGTAATGTAATCCGAAGCTATCGAGTTTTCTGAAATGATCTTGCCGTTTCCATTTACCTGCAGGTCGTTTACATTCTTCGCGCTAACGTATATCTTCATCGTTGGATTGACTTTGATGTCATCTATTTTTTGCCAGATACTTTTGTTGGGACTCTCTTGCTTGCGATCAACGTTGATCATTAAAATTCCATTTTCAACTTTGAATTCGCTTACGGCAAATATTTCCGTCAACGCTTCTACAACGACCTCTTGTTTATTTGTTTGTTTTAGGTAAACTGTATAATTTGAGTTTACATATATACCTTTGAATTCGGGAAGCTCTAAAACTTTTTTCGTGGTTTGAGCTGTAACAGGTCCCGCGGTACAAATCATCACAAGAAGGTATATTATATTCTTTTTCATCTGCTGTATTTTTACTGTTTGGTTGTTTTTCTATGTGTTGGAAAGTTGCAAGCCTGATGGATTTTTGACTTGATTTTCCTATTATCAAATAACCGCAGGATATGCAAAAAATGAAACCAGCCCATCGAATAAAAGCGTAGTTAGACGGCAGTACACCGCTGGGAAGCTTGCTATTTGAGAGAAACCTTACTTCTTACTTCTAAAGATGGCTTTGAATATTAAAATAAATGCGATTCCGCCCACGCACATCCAAAGAAGAATTTCCGGTGTTATTTGATTGAGCGCGTGCATTCCGTTATCCGTTAATCGTTAATCGTCCTGAAAAGGTCTGCAGCAAAAGTACGATATTGTTTATGACATGGCACGTGCGTACGCCTTGAATAGCGGATAACTATGAACGATTAACGGATAACAATTAACGGAGCTAAAACTTAATCACTAACTGAGCCTTAACATCGTCCTTCGCGTTTCCTTCAATGCGATCCACACCGGTTCCAATAAATTCCACGTTTTGATAACGGATATGCCCATACCGGAGCCACAAGCTGAAATGCTTGTTTACCTTATATTCTATGATCGCCATCTTGCGCACTCCTGAACCGTAGTACGCAGGTATTGAATAGGCGAGCCAGACGTCGTTTTCATATGAGTACTGTCGGTTGTCATAATCGTCGGTGTCAAATATTGCATAACGCATAGTAAGTTTTAGTTTTCCGCCATCGAGAATAAAATCCTGTATAAGCGCAAAGCCCTGAGTAACTTTTTTATTAATCGCATAGGTACTCAGTTGTGCACGGCTTTTTAGGCGTAGCATTGGGTGAGGGGTATAATCGAAGTTAATCCAGTAGCTATTTTTTTTTCCGGGGGCAAGCTTGTACTGCGTTGACCGATCAGTGTCGATATTTCTACTCTTCGATTCTTCTCTGGCCTGAATAAACATTCTTACCTTGCGCGATGGCTCATAATCAAATCGTAGTAGCCATTCGTATCCCGTCGAAGGTGCATAGCTTCTGAACCGAAGCCATGGAAACTTGAAAATATCTACATATCCGGCCAGCCGGTAGCGGCGATTGAAAGTATACTTCCATCCCCAATAAAGACCTTTCTCATTTTGCGTTTTCGTATTTTCGCCCAATCCACTGGAGTAAAATGAATAAAAATTTCTCCCGTAATTTCGATATAACAACGAGAGGTCGAGCTTTGGTGAAACTGTTGCGAGGAGACCAACCGTTGCTCCCAGGCCCCTTCGAAGCGAAAGCGCAACTTCCGCAAAAACAGAAACGTTTTGAATGGTGTAGTTAACGAATGCTCCTACATTCCGGTTTGCAATTCCACTAAAATCGAACTGGTTATAAGCAGTCGCGTTGCGTTGAACAGCTGCGCTGAATATTGTTTGATTAAACATGATCCCAGCATTCAACATGCGGCGATCGTATTGAATTACAGCGCCGATGTTTTTCTCTCCGATGATTTTTCGTTTGGATAATTCATCTTCGGTTCGATGAAAACCTGTGGTCTGGAATGCCGAAATTTTTTCTGTATCAACATTCGACTCCAGCGTGCCGTCTTTTCTGATGGTGGAGAAAAATCCTGTTACATGCCAATGTTCCGCCGCCTTTACGGTGAGTCCAACGCCCCGCATCGCCCCACCTTCGTAGGCCGACGTGTAGGGGAGCAATCCGATATTGCTACGCCTGATTGTTGTAATGGTTTCTCCTCCTTTGCCCATGCCCAGCACACCGCCCAACATTAGTCCCTGACCAAATTGGCTTTGATAATCACCCACAATAAGATTTTTCAATCTTCCCTTATTTTGCAGCTGCAAATGACCGGAAAAAAAATCTGCTCCGTAATAACGGGTGGAGGGGCTCCACCGTAATTGTTCGCCGGGATCTTTTTCTGCCGTAAATCCTATGCTAAAATCGCCGGGCCGACTCGAGCGGAATCTCATATACAATTTATCAGGTGACCCATGAAACTGTGTAATCCCCTGGGCATTATTTTCAAAGCCGATTTTCGCTTGAAGCGTACGCTCATATCTGAGTAAGAGATAATGATCACCTTCTTTCTTGATGCGATTCAAAAGTGAAGCATCAAGGCGGAAGCGGTCATTCACAGTCACAAAAGGGGCAAGCTTGTAAAGCGTAGCGAGATCGAATTCCGGAATAGCTTGTAGTTCGTAAACCGAAATAAAATTTCCATTTTCATTTCGATATTCTATCAGTTGTTTGATTTGAGAATCTGACAGCAAATTGATAAAACGAAAATCTTCTGTGGTGGCCTTGTTCAAATCAAGCGGACGAGCTAATAATTGAAGCAGCGTCTCATATACCTCGTCATAATCGATATCGGCGTCAGGAAGGCCGTATAATACATCTGCAAGTTGCGCTATGTCAATTTCCTTGCGAGGATATTCCTGTGCGCAAATGCGTGTCGCTGAAGCACAGACAAGCATAAATAGAAAAGCTCTCATCTCTTCTCACGAAAAACGTATCCGATCGTAGCCTGATGCCTGGACCCAAACGAAAATTGATGCTGATAGGAATAATCCAAGGCAAATCGTTTCGGACGAAATCCAAATCCAAAAAAAGCTGCAGACGGATTTATCTGGAAACCTGTTCGGAAAATAAATTTCTTGAACGGTTGGTATTCAACGCCTGTTTTCCATTTGATAGAATAATTCAAATCCTTTTCGAGTTCGCTGGATATGAACGTTTGTGACGAAAGATTCACAACACCACCAACTATTAATATGGTGGGAAGTTTTTCGCCGTCCACTGACGAGAGCGTCGGCTGGTTGATATTGATTATATGAGCACCCACAGAAATTTTCTCTGTGAGTTTTGCAATACCACCGAAGCTTACGCTGAAGACACCTTTGCTATCAAACCCCTTGGCCGTATATTGAATGTAATTAATTTTTAGTCCCAGCGATGCTAATCCAAAAGAGTTGGAAAAACCCAGCGCAACAATTTGTTCTTTATATGACTGATCACCAAAACGGAAAATGCCGGCACCGGCTACCCCGAACCGCATAGGTAGAACAACTACGGCAGCCATTCTATTGAATGGCTTGAAAGATGGTTGTGCGTCACACGTCAGCGAGGCTGTTACGTTTTTTACTTTTGCAAGGCCTCCTATGTTATTGAAAACTGACCATTCGTCTCCAAGACATGACGAGGAATAAGCCAGGGCTGCTGCCCGACTGCCAATTAATGTGGAAGAACTTTGAGCATATGGATATGCTGCGCATAGCAACACCATGCTACCGGCGAGTAAATACTGGTACACAACGATTTAATTTTGAAGACCGTTTAAGTACAGTCATTCACCGTTGAGATCAAAAAAAATTACAAAAAATTAACCTGACAAAACGATAGACGGCGAATCAAAACTCTTTCCTGATATGAAAGAAAAACCCATTCTCACCTTCGCCATTAAAGGTATACTCGATGCGAAGCACCGTGTCATAAGAAGCCACAATATCGAGCCCGGCGCCAGCGCTTGTCAAGAGCTTATCGGATAAGCGACTGCTAATTTCATAATCGGGATAGCCTTTTACATAACCCAGATCGGCGTATGTTTTAATAAATATTGACAGTGGAATATGTCTGAACTGCGGTATCGGCATCTTGTTCCACCGGTATACTTTGTGAAAGATTCGTTTTTTTAATGTCAGCTTATTTAAAGCATAAGATGTTCCTTCGATAACATAAATCTCGTAACCACGCGCAAATTGTTTTCTGTACCCCATAGCCCCATAGTTGGAGTAGGGAACATCATCGGGCGTGCTGATGTAACCAATGATATTGTTCGATAGAAAGAAGTTTTTGCTCAAATCGAGAAACACGGAATAGGATGCGCTTGCCTCCCATTTATTTAAGTCGTCTTTTGCAGCGATCCCGCTTTTAGATGCCAGCAACGTAAAATAACTTCCACGCAACGGATAGCCGACGTAGTCCCGATGATCTGAAATGAACTGGTAGGTTATCATACCATATCGCTGCGTCGTTTTGTCGTTGCTGTAGTAATTTGAATTTAACGATGGGATGGTGTCGTTAATACTGTTGCTCCGATACTCTACTTTAAGAGCATGGGAAACGTAGAACGAATTTCGATAAGTATACGTGATACCTCCGCCACGTGTGGTGCGCAGAATATCATCCGCTTTCAGGAAGTCAAGTCTGTGGTCCACCGTGCGAAACGCAAGATTTTTCGTTTCAGTAAAGTCTGCATCGATGATAAGGCCGTGCTTTTGTTTTTTATCGATGTACGGAAACCGATAAGACAATTCAAATCTCCTTTGGAATCCGAATTGTGCTGTCAGCCGAAGCGTTTCATTTCGCCCCCGCATATTGAATTGGTACAACCTCAATCCATAGTTCACACGGCTAAAATCATGGTCGTAAGTTTCCCACCACTCATTAAAATTCCGATCGGACAATTCAAAAATAGGAGCTGGGAAAGTATACCATCGTTCGTCTAAATCGATCAGCAAATCGATATGGTCTTGTTGCAATTCGAGCGCTCGTATTTCTACCGTGTTGAATAAACGTGTATTGATGAGCTTCTTTTTGTCGCGCTCGAGAATTGCCGGCAGATCGAGGCTATTGATAATATCCCCCTGTCGAAGTGTAAGTTCCCTTAAAACTATTTGATCGCGGGTAATACGGTTTCCAACAATAAAAATACGGTTTATGTGGATAAGGCGTCCAATTGAGTCAAGCCTCGTATAAATAGGTAATTGATTTACCGTATCGGATAGGGTGACTTGCTCTTGCTGTGCAACAAGATCAGAAGCAAGTATTGAAATCAGTACACATAGAATATACGCACGCATCTTGTACCACTAAGACTCCCACGGGTGCCGGCAATTTTTCAATTTACTTTTTCAATTCATTAGCCACGGTGTTCTTGTTTCGGTAGGACAGCGCCAAAATAACAATTCCAGCAATTACACATGGTATGCTGAGAATCTGTCCCATGTTCAGGGCCATGCCCTTCTCAAAGGGTTCCTGAACTTCTTTTACAAACTCGAAAAGAAATCTTAATCCAAAACACCATATTAAAAATATCCCGAGTAACCTTCCAGCCGGCAATTTTTCCTTTTGCCTTGACCAGAGCCAAAATAGAAACAAAAAAAGAAAAACACAGGAAATGGACTCGTAAAGCTGTGCGGGATGGCGTACTATTCCAAGGGTGCTGATACGGGCAGCTACCTTGCCATCTTCCAGTGTTTGTCCCCGCGTCTGAGTATTATCCCCTGCTGCATCAAAGTATTCAGCGTGGTTGTTCGTCAATAAATTTCTGGCCGTGACGTCGGTAAACTCTCGAGGTTTGTCACCCGACACCCCTTCCTTGAAGAAAATATAAATATTAAGCGGAACCCGGCTGGCATCGGTTTGGGGTATCGAATCGTTTCGTTTAATGACAACCGATTCAACAATCCCTTCGCGGTCAACCCTTGGATCTGTGATCGTCTCAGTAAAACGGTTGACGAAGACAACTCCCCACGGTTTTGTTGTGGGCAGACCGATAATTTCCGAATTAAAATAATTGCCGAGGCGGATCAAAGCGCCGGTAAGGGCAACAACGATTACTATTCTGTCGACCACCTGGAGAAAGGTTTGACCTGGTTTTTTCTTTCGGCTATAGATCCATAATGCAGTCAAAATACCGATAGTCGCGCCGTGACTAGCTAGTCCCTGCAATCCGGTAAACCGAAACGGACTAAACTCGAACGGTAAAAATATACTAAGCGGATTTTCGGTGATGATTTCTGGTTGGTAAAAAATAACGTGTCCCAGTCGTGCTCCGATGATTGTCGCAATCACCATATAAATGGTAAGGGTGTCAACATCCTTTTCAGGTTTACCCTCTTGCTTATAAAAGTAATACATGAACTGCTGACTTATCAGGAAGCCCAATGCAAAGAACAATCCGTACCAACGAAGCGAAAAACTGCCATAGGAAAAAATCTCGGGGCTTCCGTTCCAAATAATATAATTCAGCATAGACATAAGGGGCAAATATAATCCGTTAAATGATATCCATTAAATAATGTCAATTTTTGAGCTTTTTAGTAAGATTTCCCCCATTAGATCTGGTCTAGTATTTCCAGCTCTTGCAAAAAACCCGATGAAAGAATAGGAAAGCGACACCACGTTCGGGGGTCAACATTTAGGTCATCGAGGTGCAGGGAAGGCGCGAACCGTTCACGTTTCCATTGATTGGCCGCCCATAACCGAAAAAATTTCTTAACATGTGCCTTCAGTACACTGGGCTCATAACTTCCTTTCATTTCATTATAGACCTCTACTGGTGACTTACGATAAAAGATAGCATGCCTTTCAATTTCGACAAGCACCGTATACGGCATCAAGTCCTGCTCGTCAGTCTGTTGGTTTTCCAAGGGTCGGAGCTCTGCCGTAGGCTGCAGTTTATTAACCAGCGCCAGCCCGGGCTGATCCAATGCTTTCTGTGCCCAACGTAGCCATTGTATAATAAAAGGTTTGCTAAGTCCCGCAATGGGCGCAAAGCTTCCACTTGTATCGCCATCCATGGTAGCGTAACCCAGATCGCCTTCACTTCGATTTGATGTTGTAAGCAGTACAGCCCTTTTTGTATTTGCCAGCATCCAAATAATTGGTGACCGAGTGCGAGCCTGAATGTTTTGCAAGGTTATATCGTCAGTTTTCCACTCGAGTTTTCGGCCGATCGCTTTTTCGATTTTGGAAGTATAGGAAGCAACTTCCTCATCAATTTTCCAATGGTGAAATTCTGCGCCCACGGCGTTGGCCAAAAATTTCGCAGCGTTAAAAGTGGTTTCAGAAGAATTTTCCGTGCCCTGGTACGCGCAGGCAAGAAGTTTATTCACTGCAGACTGCCACGTGTCTACTTCTGCAATTTCTAGATTATGGCAAAACTGCGCCGGGCCTAATTCATGCCATCCTCTTTTTATCATCTCTGTTACAGCGATCGCACACATTGAAGAATCAGCGCCGCCGCTTAAAGAAAGCACAAAGCCCCTTGTTTTGCTTTTTCGCATATAATCGAACAAGCCCAATGAGATGGCTTGCGTCAATTCTTCATTTTTTTCCTTGTTATCCGTTAAAGCGACGATTTGAGTTTTCGCGGGATTCTTAAAGTCAATCTCGGTTCCGAGTACATTGTAAGGCCTGAACGAAAATCTTTTATTAACAGCTACCAGTTTTCCTCGCTGACCAATAATAATATCTCCATCGTAAACTATCCGGCCAGCCTCGTTGCCTAACAAATTGGCAAAGACGTACACGCAGTTGAACAATGAGGATCCCTGACTCACAACTTCCTGTTCCCTGAGCAGGCTCTTCACCATTGCAAAATGACTTGCGCTAGGATTAAGAATCAGATCTATACCCCGTTCGAAAAGTCTGTAGCCGGGACGATCTTCATCTCTCCATCCGTCCTCACAAATTTCAAACCCAAACCTTAGCCCATCGACTTCATAGATAATATCGCCTGCTTGAACGAGTTCTTCGCCACGCTTGATCATAGTTGTTGTATTCGGCGTCCAGGGGTCAAACCAGCGAGGCTCATAGTGCACCCCGTCCCTGGCCAGAAATTGTTTTAGGGTGATGCCGAGAAGTTTTTTGTTGCTGATGACACAGGCTCCATTGTAGTTGAGTTCACCAATGCGTATGGGTAAACCAACGCTTACCGTTATATCGTCACAAAAGTCTCTGATATGAAGAAGTTCTTTCCACGCGCGTTCATGGAGCCAGTCGCTTAGGAAAACATCTTCGCAGCCGTAACCTGTGACACACAATTCGGGCAAGCAAAGAATTCTAATGCCTTGATTTTTTGCTTCCTGTATGGCATCGATAATGTTTTGAGAGTTATTCCTCCAATCAAAGGGAATTTGATTAACAGTAGCTCCACCGATCTTAACTTTCATATTTTAAGCTTACAGCTTTCAGCTAACAGCTTACAGCTATTGTTTAGAGCTTTCAGCAAACAGTTTACAGCTATTGGCTCCCAAGTTTATGTGACTACCTGTAAGCTGTAAGCTGTCTGCTGTCAGCTGACAGCTCCATCTAATATATCCAACATCTCAC
>DASQTN010000256.1:0-6841 GCA_035641895.1 Chryseolinea sp.
CTGGGATTTTGGAGCCTAAATACACGCTGCATGACGCAATGATGAGCTATGTCAAAGTTTCCCTGGAAGATGCAGACCTGATTTTGCTAGTGGTATCGATTGAGGACAAATATGAAGCAGACCTTTTTGATCGTTTTGCAAAGATAAAAACGCCTGTCTTACTGGTCCTCAATAAAATCGATCTTGGTAAGGGGTCTCAAGTACACGACAAGGTAGCTTACTGGAAAGAGTCGCTGAAAAACATTCAGGAGTTTGTGACAGTTTCGGCGAAAACAGGGCAGCACGTGGATTTACTGCTTCCAAAGATTCTCGAGTTGCTGCCCGTCCATCCGCCGTACTTTCCCCAAGATGAGTTCACCGACAGGTCAGAGAGATTTTTTGCTTCAGAAATTATCCGCGAAAAGATATTTCTGAACTATGAACAAGAAATTCCTTACAGTACCGAGGTCTCTATAGATTCGTTTAAAGAGGAAGTTGACATAATACGGATCAGCGCAACAATTTACGTGGAGCGGGATTCGCAAAAAGGGATCATTATTGGCAAGGCTGCCAGCTCGATAAAAAAAGTCGGCATGGAGGCAAGAAAGGATATGGAAGTATTTTTTGGAAAAAAGATTTTCCTGGAAACTCACGTGAAGGTTGCAGATAACTGGCGGAAGCAATCATTCAAGCTTAAACAATTCGGCTACCTCGAATAAAAAAAATCATCACACAATACACTTCGTGCTGCATACTTCGTAACTCGTACCTCGTAATTCGTACCTAAAATGGCTAACATTGTCGCAATCGTAGGAAGACCTAATGTGGGGAAGTCAACTTTCTTTAACAGGTTGATAGAGAAACGTGAGGCTATCATGGATAATATGCCGGGCGTAACGCGCGACCGACACTATGGCTATGCCGAGTGGTGTGGTAAATATTTTACTGTAATTGATACGGGGGGATATGTAACGGGATCCGAAGATAAATTTGAATCTCAAATTAGAAAGCAGGTTAAAACTGCTATTGATGAAGCATCGGCTGTAATATTTATGGTAGACGCCAAGCAAGGGATAACAGGTTTTGATAAGGAGTTTGCAAATGTTTTAAGAACCTCCAAGAAGCCGATTTTTGTTGCTGCGAATAAATCCGATACACCGGAAAAAGCGATTTATGCGGCAGAGTTTTATGAACTTAGTATAGGTGAGGTGTACCCGATTTCATCGGAGAACGGTGGAGGCACCGGCGAACTATTGGATGATCTGGTTAAAACTTTCCCTACCGAGGGCGTCGAAGATCCAAATGCAGGAATTCCGAAGATTACTATTGTTGGTAGGCCAAACGTTGGTAAGTCATCGTTATTAAACGCCTTGTTGGGAACGGAACGCAGTATTGTAACAGATGAAGCCGGAACCACCCGGGACGCTATTCATTCACATTATAAAATGTTTGGCAAGAATTTTATTCTTATCGACACGGCCGGAGTTCGCAAGAAAGGTAAAGTGAAGGAGGATATCGAATTCTATTCTGTTCTGCGCTCACTCAGGGCGTTGGAGGAAAGTGATGTTTGTATTATCGTAATCGATGCCGAACGCGGAATAGAGGCGCAGGACGTTAATCTTATAAGTTTAGCGGAGCGACAAGGTAAAGGCATGGTTATTATGGTAAACAAATGGGACCTGATTGAAAAAGATTCCAAAACATCTGAGAAGTTTAAAAAGGAAATTCAGGAGAAACTTGCGCCGATTGACTACATACCAATAATTTTTGCATCCGTTTTAACGAAACAACGCATTTTTCAGGTTATTGAAAAAACTATCGAAGTTTTCGCAAACAAGACGAAAAAGGTACCTACCAACAAAGTAAATGACCTTTTGTTGCCAGAAATAGTTCGAAATCCACCCCCTTCAATGAAAGGGAAGCATATCCAAATAAAGTATATAACACAGGTAAACGCCCGTTTTCCATCGTTTGTTTTCTTCTGTAACCACCCTCAATACATTCAACGGTCATATGAGCGCTTTCTCGAAAATAAATTGAGAGAACACTTTGATTTTGAGGGAGTACCAGTGCGTTTAATCTTTAGGAAAAAATAACATTTGTTGCCAAGAGTTGTTTAATCCTATTATATTTGCGCTGAAAATTATAAAACCTGTAACTATGAAAAAATTGATTGCAATGCTAGCTGTATGCGGCTTCGCTCTTGCTTTCGTTGCCTGTGGCAAGAAAGCTGAACCTGCTGCTGAAGCTGTTGATTCTGCTGCAACTACTACTGAAGAAGTAGTTGTTGATTCAGCTTCTGAAATGGGAGATTCTACTGTTGTAGATTCTGCTGCTGTAAATTAATCAGAAACGATTCCACGGTAAAAGGCTTTAGAAATTCTAAAGCCTTTTTTATTTTATGAGTTCCGATAAAGTATTAGAAATCTTACGTGCCCACGTTCCGCAGACGGCTGTAGAATATTGTCATAACCTATGGAAAACAAGTCCCTTTGAGTTAAAGCTGGCAAAGAGCAGACAAACAAAAGTAGGCGACTTTACCAGTAAACGAAGCAAGAGTCATCCGCGAATTACATTAAACAATGATCTCAATCCATACCTTTTTCTAACAACATATATACATGAGGTTGCGCACTTGCACGTCTTCCTCCGTTTCGGTCATAGAATTGATCCCCATGGTGAAGAATGGAAACAAAAGTTTACCGATTTACTGATCCCCGTACTTTGGGAGCAGATATATCCCGAAGAAATTTTACATGAGCTGAGGCGGCATATGATAAATCCGAAAGCCAGCTCTTTCGCAGACACAAAACTCACAGAAGCTTTTCGTCAATTCGATAAAAACAAAACTCATGCTGCAGTGCTCTCACAGCTTCCGGAAGGGAGTACTTTTCTCCTTCAAGGCCGGTATTTCAAAAAAGGTAAGCTGCGCCGTACAAGGGTTTTGTGTAAGGAATTGAAATCCAAAAGGGATTACCTGGTGCCGGCCGATGCGCTGGTCGACGATGTTCAATTGAGTCTCCTCTGAATCAGGCCATTCACAAGTTCAAAAAAATGTAACGGTTGCAATGTACGCCAGCGATCAAGTTGTAACGTACCTCCCATGTTGATGTAGTGATCTATATTGTACTTCTTGAATTCATCCTGTATGAATTCTGGAAAAGCAACCGCCGCTATCCAGCCGTCTTCAACATCTTCAAACCACTCTTCATAGTAGGAGTCATCTGAACCATGGAAATTGAGGATGTTCTCACCGATGAGAATGTATTTGTTAATACCATTACTTGTTAACACTTCAATGATATTTCGTTTCAATGTCATAATATCATTGTTAATGGCATCATTCCATTCGCCCATAAATTCAATGACAGCAAAACCTGAACTATAATCCACGTAAAGGATCTTTATAAAAAGAGTTTCAGATCCGATCGAATCCCAGGCCGGATCTATGTAGTACCCATAAATTGTTTCGGAATATACATCATGGTTATACTCCTTTCCGAAAAAGGGCGACAAGGTGTCTTGAGAAGAATCGTAATATTTTAGCCAGTTATAATATGGTTCGATCTCATGCATTTTTTTGTTTGCTCTCTACGGCCTTTCTTACAGAACCGTATTGACGTAACAATTGTTCGGCCTCCTCATATGAAACGCCGGTTTCGCTGACGATCATTTTCACACCCCTGTCTACGAGTTTGATGTTGGTCAGCTGCATGTCGACCATTTTGTTCCCTTTCACTCTTCCCAACTTTACCATGGCCGTTGTGGAGATCATGTTTAGTACGAGTTTTTGCGCTGTGCCAGACTTCATACGGGTACTGCCGGTTACAAATTCCGGTCCGACTATTACCTCAATGGGGAAATCAGAATTTTTTGCAACCTCGCTTTTCTCATTACATACTATGCAACCAGTTACTATACCGTTGGCACGAGCAGTTTTCAATGCGCCAATAACATAGGGAGTTCTGCCTGAGGCAGCAATTCCAATCAATACATCCTGCTGATTGATAGAATGTTCTTCCACATCTTTCCAACCCTGGATAGGATCGTCTTCCGCATTTTCAACAGCCTTACGAATTGCTTTATCCCCTCCCGCAATTAATCCAATTACTTTACCATGCGGCATTCCATAGGTTGGAGGAATTTCAGAGGCATCTACAACACCAAGTCGCCCACTGGTACCAGCTCCAATGTAAAACAACCGGCCGCCCCCTTGCATTTTTTCAACAATGACGTTTATTAAAGAAGCGATCTGAGGTATTACTTTTTCAATTGCCAGGGGCACTGATTTGTCTTCCCGGTTGATGTTTGTAAGCAAGTCCTGAACACTCATGTGTTCAAGATTTTCGTAGTAAGAAGTAGATTCTGTGGTACTCACCTCGTCAGATCTTTTTGATGATATAATGTCAGACCGGCGATGGGTCCTTCCAAAATATTCTTGACAGTTATTTTTTTGTCGTTAGCAACTTGCCTTAATATATCGCTGAAGTAAAAAGAGATAGAACCAGTAAAATGAACTTTGAGATTTTGGTAGTTATCATACTTCATCACATTATTTTCGTAAAACTCTGAAAAACTATTGTAGACAAGCTGATAACAATAAGGTTCTTTCAAATGTTGAAAAATAAACTTAGTGAAGCTTGCAAGAAATGCGCTTGGCCTTTCTTGCTGATAAACCCGTTCTAAAAATTCTTCGCGCGTAAGGGGAAAGCGCTCACGAAATTGCTTCCGCAATCCCTCAGGCATAATCTGCCTGAGATAGTCAACCAGAAATTTTCTTCCAATGTTTGCGCCTGAACCTTCATCGGCGAGTATCCAGCCCAGGTTGGCCACGTTGCCGATTATTTGTTGACCATCATATAAACAGGAGTTTGAGCCTGTACCCATTATACAGGCAATGCCAGGCTCACGGCCACAGAGCGCTCTTGCTGCGGCCAGCAGATCCCAACCAATTTCTATTTGTGCTTCAGGAAAAAACTTAAGAAAAGCATTTTTAATAGTCATTTGATTTTTCTCCGAGGAGACTCCGGCGCCATAAAAAAAGATTTTGTGAATGCCTTCTGTCACTTTAGGAACAATGACTTCCTTAAAATTTTTAGTTAAATCCTCGATGGGCTGATAATAAGGGTTGAAGCCAGGAGTATTTGCCTGCACAACGGCGCCATCAAAGGTCAGGAGTCTCCAATCTATTTTGGAGCCCCCGCTATCCGCAATTAGGATCATCGGTTCAAATCTAGTAAGAGTGGGTAAATCGGGTTAAGATTAGCATTATCTATTCATTCAACAAAGCTAAACCTTGTAAGTAAGAGAAAAAATAATTGGTCAATGTGTGTTTATGTGTCGCTTAAATAGTGATTTAACTCTTCAACATGCCAATTATCTTGAACTTATCGAACACATTTTCATTATGGGGAGCGTCTTTCAGCTCGTCGGTGAGGTCTTGGCCAGCCCAATGTTCATAATGTTTACCAGCCCGCCATAGTTTGGACCTGCTTACGTCGTAAATCATTCCCTTATACGCAACCCATATTTCCGGTTTGTCCTGACCATTCCGGAGAGCCACATAAGCGCGGGTGTATTCTGGTAATGCATTTACGCTCATCGGGAACTAATAGTTTGGTAATCCTTAATAATGGTGTACAAAAATTTCACCGGTGGCAGATCCGTTTGTATGTTCAACAGCGCCTTGATCTTATCTGTTATGATAAGTACAGGCTGAATATTACCCTGCTCGCGATTGACATCAAGTGCGCGTTGAATTAAATCGATATCTTTTTCAGTGAGATTTACCACCTGCGCAAATGTAGGCACATACTGTTCCTCCACAGGAACAAACACATTTTGCGTTGTGATCTGGTGATGTTCAACCAATTTTACAACCGAAGTTCCCGCTACGACATCCCCAAGCCGTTGACCCTTGCCGCCCGCGGCGATAATAACGACGGCCACTGCTCCGGACAACATATAGAAATCAATAAAACTAAAGATCCAACGCATGAGATAATCGCCAATAGCCGGAGGAGTTCCATCCAACCGTACCACTTTAATTTTCATCGCAAACTTCCCCGGGGTTTGACCATTCATGAATATCTCAAACAAAAGACTGAAGAATAGCATCGGTACCCCGATAAGGATGAGCCAGATATACCATACCTCAACTTCTATTGTTGAAAGAACAGCAACGATGGCAATAGTGTAAAAAATAAGAATGATCCAATCGATGAGATATGCAACGATTCTTTCACCAACACTTGCCAACGGATATTCTATAAAAACATTTTGCGTCGTCCTGACCCGAATGGTTTGCATCCACTTCTAAATTTGTGCAAATTTCAAATTAAACCTATAACCATGAAATTATACCTTTCTTGGCGGGTAAAGACTAAATAAATCTTTTAAACACAAAGTTACGCGATGAAACTTCAGGTTGTGGTATTATGTCTTATCGGAATGATAAGTGTGTCATGTAAAGAAAATAATAAGGGCGAAGATCAAGAATTGCGTAACAAGGCAAATGAACTCGCGCAGAAGTTTATTCTCACTGATGGGCACGTTGACTTGCCTTACAGGCTAAGGATAAAACATTTTAGGTTGGAACGTCAGTATTTGGGCATACCCGTAAGTACTCCTGAGGGAGATTTTGACTACGAACGCGCAAAAAAAGGAGGATTAGATGCCCCATTTATGTCTATCTACATCCCGTCAGATTATCAATTAAAACCTGATATGGGTAAATCTCTGGCAGATTCGCTCATAAATATGATTAGCGGAATTGTAGATGCGCACCCCGATAAATTTGCGCATGCCGGGACACCGCAGGAAATCATTGACAATACATCGGCAGGGAAGCTATCGCTTCCGC
>DASQTN010000257.1:0-2273 GCA_035641895.1 Chryseolinea sp.
CACCGAAGCATATCCGCCATCGCACCGGCCATCCGCAGTAAACTCTTCGGTGAAAGAGGCAGAGATACTAATAACGGCAGTTGACTTCTTTCGTGTGCCTGCTGGGCCGAGGTCTATATTTTTCCAACCTTTTACCTGATCCTTCCAAAGCGCAAAACTAGTTTGTACATTTTGAATGTTATCTAAACCGATAGAACGTTCCACCATTCCCAGGGAGGTCATCGTCAATACTGCCGTGCCGGGATCGTCGGCAAAGATGCTGGCATAACGGGCAGGCCACCGTTCTTTTATTTGTGGTCCATCCATCAACAACGCAATTAATAACGTGGGACCTAGGCTTCTGATGATTTCGGATACAGGTTCAAGTTGCGCAAGGTCTTCACAAATAAGTGGGCACAATGCAAGCCAACCGTTGGGCACGAAGAAAGACAATCGACGCTGCTCAATGTCGACATGTTCAAACCAGCTTCGTTCCGTAGAAAACCTGCCAGAAAGTTCGTATTGAATAAGTTGATTACGGGTTAGTTTCCAACGGTGATGTTTCGTCTGCGACATGTCATACCATTTTCCTGAAAAGTATACACCTAACCGCACCGTATTCCGGGGTAATCGCTTTTCTGACCGGCGTCCTTCCTGCTCGTGCGTTTTTTCGTTTACTCCAGCAATCACCATCGGCATGTATTTTAACGTCCCCTCGTCAAATTCTTGCTTTAAAATCGATAGCAGGTAATTGTAATCAGAGAGGCACAATGCCATCTCGGGAAAGGCGATGACATGGATATCATATTGTTTATTTAAATTCTTAATGGTGGATACCAACTGTCCGATTTTTTCTTCCCGTTCCTCCGAGTCTTCGTAGCCAAAGTAACGAATGCTCTCAAATGTTTCGGCTTCATTTTGAAAAGCGCTGGCATTGATAGATGTAGGCCATGGTACACACATGATGTTCATGGCGTTTTGATCTTTGTTCATCCAGGGAACAGATCTCCACATTACTTCAACTTCTGAATCATGATATGACATTTGCAAGGAGAATGATCGTAACGTGAGACCGGTTTGAGGTGTTCGCATTTTCGGTAACACTACGCCATGAAATTTCGGAACGCTGGACAACGATCCTCTATTTACAAGTAAAAGGTTGGCGAGACAGTGCACCACTGCGATGTCCTTATCGCATGCCCTGGGAATGCCAAATCCAGCTGCCGATTGATCCGCAAGAGCATGAGCTTGAATGAGCAAAAGACTTAAGTGTCTTGACGCTGGTGTGCTTAAAGCCTTAAGGTCTGTAAATTTCACCATTTTCATTTGCTCTTCAAGTCTATCACGCAGCGTGACGATAGGCGGTGGGAGTACAATAGGCAGTCCGTTGACAAGGGAAACTTGAATTGCTCGTAACCATGTAATGCTGTGTTTATCGAAATCCAGAAAATCATCCGTCTTCCAGTTCGTCGCCAATAATACACTGCGGTAAGCCCCTGTCTTTTTCAGAATCAACGATGTAAGTAGAAATACGTCGGCGGGCCAGTGGAACCATTGCTCCAGCGTTTTCCACGGAGGGTTGATGGAGCACATGACATCATGCACGGAATGCTGATCAATCTTCAATTCTTTTGCGTTCATATTGAGGGTCTGTTTTAATATCGACTATATTCAGAAACCTTGTCTCTTCGTGTCAACGCATTGAAAAAAATAAAGCCCCTCTTCCCTGCCGTTTTTCAGGGAAGGAGTGGATGGGCTCACATACTGAATGTAAATAACCCTGGACATTTTAGCAATTTTCCTTTCAATTATAATTCAAAAAATTTGATAACAACTCTCGATAAAACGAAGTTGTATTTCACCGATTGACAACATGTTCCGGCAATGAGAACTTTTTGAGTGTCGCTTTCATTTGCATGAGCTTTGAAACAGCGATTCTTTTTTTATACATTCGATTCATAAGACCCATCAGTTTATCCCTCACCTAAAAAGGGGATTGAACGATGGTTTTTTTGTTTGTATTTTTTAGCACAATTTCTACCTGTCGACAACGAGTGACGGCGGAAAAATGTTGTTAGATTTAGCGGTTAACGTTTTTTTGATGCCTTGTTTGATTACTAAAAATATATATTATGCTCAATAATGTTGCGCTCGACGTTGTGATCGGGCTTTTATTTGTCTACCTCTTGTATAGCTTGCTGGCGACGGTGCTGTCCGAAATCATCGCTACAACGCTTGGGCTGCGTGCAAGAAATTTGAAGGAAGCACTAAACCGTATGCTTACCGATGAAGCA
>DASQTN010000258.1:0-3929 GCA_035641895.1 Chryseolinea sp.
GCTTTCCTTTGGAATTGTTTCAGGGGCACATAATTTTCAGGTGCGACGTAGAACAATTTACTTTCCGAATTTGCCGAAAGCTTTTGACGGCATGTTAATCGGACAACTATCCGACATTCACGCCGGATCCCTTTTTAATAAGTCTGCGATTCGAGGTGGTGTAGATATGATGATGGCTGAAAAGCCAGATATGATTTTTTTTACGGGAGATTTAGTGAACGGAGAAACGGAGGAAGTGAACGAATATATCAATGTGTTTGATAAAATTAAAGCTCCTTACGGCGTATTTTCCGTGACAGGCAATCATGATTATGGAAATTACCGGGGTTGGTCTTCCGAAGCTGCGAAAAGAAAAAATTTCGAAGACATGCTCGCTGCCCACAAACAGATGGGGTACGATTTGCTAATGAACGAAAACCGCATTATTGAATTGCAAGGCGATAAAATCGCAATCATTGGTGTTGAAAATTGGGGCATAGGCCCACCGTTGAGGTTTCCAAAGTATGGAAAATTAAAGGAGGCCTGTCAGAATACTGAAGAAGCGGCGGTTAAAATTCTGCTTTCCCACGATCCGACGCATTGGGATGCCCAAATACGTCCGGAGTTTCCCGATATTGATTTAACTTTTTCAGGGCACACGCATGGCTACCAGCTTGGCCTAAGTTTCGGAAATTTTAATTGGAGTCCCGCGCAGTATCGGTTCAAGCAATGGGCTGGCCTTTATCGGGAGGGGAATCAATATATCTATGTCAATCGTGGATTTGGATGTGTCGGATATCCGGGCCGAATTGGAATGCCACCGGAATTAACGATCATCGAATTAAAACGGGGTATTGCGTAAACCGTTAACGGATTTCAAGAAGCATTTCCATTTCCGGCTTCAATTTCTTGTACAACGCCTCGTATATCTTAAATGCCTTCTGATACACGCTATGATGTGCTGCATTAGGCGTATAGTTGGCGTCTTGTTTGGGTTTGAGCTCAGTATAATCCTTAATAAGATTAAGCGCTTTGAATCCAAGATATGCGGCGCCCACGGCCGAGGCGTCCTCGGCATTGATCAAACAAATCTCTTTATTGAAAATATCTGCAAGAATCTGAAGCCATTCCTCCGATTGTACAAAGCCGCCACTTACATGCACCCTGTCAATTGACAGGCCAGTGGATTCCATGGAGGATGCAATACTGTACAGGGCCATGGAAATACCCTCCGCGACGGCCCTGGTAAAATGAGCCTGAGTATGAAAATTCCGAATTCCAAAAAATAAACCACTCGCATCGCTATTCCAGACCGGCGCTCGCTCGCCTAATAGATATGGAATAAAAATTAAGCCATCAGCACCCGGCTTAATATTTTTCATTTCATCCAGGAATGCATCAAACTCAGATGCATTGAATTTCTTTTGTAAAAATATTTCAATGTACCACTTCAAGACCACGCCGCCGTTGTTAATGGGCCCGCCTGAAATGAACAAATCTTTAGTTAAGAGATAGTTGAAAGTCATGGCCGGGAAGTTTATCGTAGGCTTCGTGTTAGCGACCCGAATAGCCCCGCTGGTGCCAATGGTTAGCGCTGCAACGCCTGGGGTAACCGCAAAGCTTCCAAGATTTGCCATACAACCGTCACTCGCTCCGATAAAGAAGGGAACATTACCGACAGCCATTAACGCCGCCAATTGATCTGCCTGTAATTCTTTTCTGCTATGTTTTACTTCTACTGGTTTCGAAAGTTGTTGAGACGTTATTCCACAGTATGTTAACGCTGCCTCATTCCAAGTCAAACTGAGAATGTCAAACATCCCAGTGGCTGAGGCAATCGAATAATCAACTTCGTATTCGCCAAAAAGCTTGAACCATACGAATTCTTTAATTGAAATAAATTTGAAAGTTTTATTAAATAATTCGGATTGGTTTTCGCGAAGCCATTTAATCTTACAAACAGGGGTCATCGCATGAATCGGCGTGCCCGTCTCGCTATATATTTTTTCCCCGAGGGGCGAGGCGAGCAAAGATTTGGCAACGTCAGCACTCCTGTTGTCAGCCCAGGTAATCATGTTCATCAGCGGATTCCCTTTTTCATCGACCGGTATAACACTGTGCATGGCGCTACTTAGCGCAACCCCTGAAGGCATTTCCTTAAAGTGTTCAATAAGAAGTGAGATGCAGTTAACAAATGCTTGCCAAATTAATTCTGGCGCCTGCTCACTGTACGTGAGTTCGGGCATATAGGTGGGATAAGAAACCTGCGTCGCGTGTAGCGGTTCTCCGGAAATATTCACAGCCACGGCTTTCGTGCTTCCCGTGCCGATATCAATGCCAATGAAGTAAGTCATACTGTTAGTGAACGTGGCCGAAGATAGGAAGAAAAACAAAAAAGGCACCTGGTTTTCAGGTGCCTTCCCGGTTTAGGTTAAAGATGGTTTTACAGATTAGCTGCCTCCATCTCTTTTCTGCGTTTAGCGTCTATGGAATAACGACCAGCTCCAAAGACCATGAAGACTACTAAGCCAATCAAGACAACGATTGATGACCAAAGTTCCATGTGTTGTCCGATGGACAGAAAACCTTTGGGCGCATTTACCATAAATACTGCCCCAATGAGTATTGGTAATTGAATAAGGCAGACAATTCGGGTAAATAGGCCGAAGAATATCAGCGGACCTCCAAGGATATGTGCAAAAACTACATAATGAGCTAATGTCATTCCTGCGAAATACACGTTAATGCCAGCAGTTGTCATTTCAAGCTGCGACATATGTGTAATAAAATAGAGTCCTTTATACGTGATAAAGGCCCCGAGTACAAAACGAAAAATATCAAGAAATCCAGGACGATGGCTATTACCCCACCGTTCAAGGCTGGTAATTACACTCATTGATAAAATGTTTGTTTAGGTTACAAAGTTTAGTAAAATATTCGATTAGAATCAAGGTTTATCTGAGTTATTGCATTTGGATAGTGCAATAATCTGAACGCTAATACTGAGCAAAGGGTGAATGGATGTACCCGAGAGTTGCTGGGCAGAACGAAAGATTTATATTTCTAACAGAATGAACGATGTTAAATATGTGACGCCAGATTACAAAAGGCTAACATTGCCATCAGAAAAAACAATGTAAAACGGTCCAACAGAATTTTCCTTGGTTCAGGTTTCGCGAATTGTTGATGTTATGATCTTCAAAATGCCATCAGAAAATCGGCATAGAACACTGGGAAACCAAAAAAGAAACGAATGTAAAAATTCCGAGTGCAACCTTTAGGGTAGGGAACGGCGATCAAAACATTTTCAATAACAAACGGCAAAAAAAAGACAAAAAAAAACTGCTCGGGTGAGCAGTTTAATTACAATATCGGATGGATTAATATTCGTTATTGCTCCTGCGGTTGAAACCACCGCCGCCGCCGCCGCTTTTGTAACCACCACCACCACCTCCACTACGGGGAGCGTCAGTCCGGGGTCTAGCTTCGTTAACCACAAGGGTCTTTCCCAAGAAATTGAAACCGTTTAAACTAGTAATAGCTTGACGGGCACTTGCGTCATCCGACATTTCGATAAATCCGAAACCACGGCTGCGCTGTGTAACTTTGTCCATAACAATTTTGGCAGAAGAAACTTCGCCATACTCTTCGAATAATCCCTTCAATTCCTGTTCGGATGCCTTAAAAGGGATATTGGCAACATAAATGTTCATTGGTAAATAAAGTAAATGAAAAATTAAATTAGCGCCAACTGACAAACTTGGCTGCTACTACTACTCGTAGGTACGGGTGAGAGGGACAGTAAGAATGACAATCAACATTTAAAAGTAATAAGAAAATTTGACTAAATGCTAAAAGTTGTGCTTTAAGGCCTTTTTACGGCCTTAAAGGCACATTTAGTCACTAGGGACACCTTCGAGAGGGGCTGAATGATCAATAAGCGCGCTCCA
>DASQTN010000259.1:0-6591 GCA_035641895.1 Chryseolinea sp.
GATAGACGTTGTAAAAGTTTCGCACGTCATCAATTTCGATGTGCCCGCTTTTCACGAAGATTATGTTCATCGCATTGGTCGTACGGGGCGAGCATTTCAGGAAGGGAAAGCTATAACTTTTGCGACAAAAGCAGAAGCCTATCACATTGAAAAAATTGAAAAGTTAATCCGCGAAAAAATTCCCGTCAAGAATTTCCCCAGCGAAATCGAAGTTACGAAAACTCCTTATGAGGAAGCACAGGCGATGGCATTGGATATTGACTGGCAAAAGCGAAAAGAAGACCCTGACTTTAAAGGGGCTTTTCACGAAAAAAAGAAAAAGTAATCACTTCACACCGCATCCACCAGACCGACATTATAATGAAAATATGCAAGGAACTGTTGGAAGTTGTGATCGAGTTCAAACTGCATAATGTTTTTAAGGTCGGATATTTTTAATAACCTTCCCGATATTTCATCTGACAAAATCACACCATCGTCAGTGATGCTGACAATGCGCATGAAATTTTTCTTCCACATTTCTCCCAGAAGTCTTATTCGGATACAGGTATAGGACTGCTTATCATGCAAGTCATAAAGCAACCTCTTTAACTCCGAGATCGAAAATTCCTTGCTACCGTTAGTCATTTGAACACCACAACAACCATAGGTTGCAATGATACTGTGAAAAAATCAAAAATTTTTCACCGATAGATATTATCGTAAAAGATAAATTAGGATGTGAATAATATTCCACATTTCTACAGCGCTTTCAGTCGAAACTTGGGGAATATGCTGATAGGCATTTTTTTTGCTGAACAGTATGATAAAGCCTACAAGCTCATCATGTCCTTAAACTTGGCTGCCTGCCTTCTGCTGACCTCCACCTTGTCGCCGCCCCGAAGTTTTACCATCAATCCTCCATTGAACCACGGCTCAATTCCCTCCACCCAGCTGAGATTTACAATATGTTTTCGACTTGCCCGAAAGAATGCACGTTCGTCCAGTTTTTCATCCAATGCATTCAGGGACTTATGGATCATAGGGCGATTGTTGTCAAAATATACTTTGATATAATTTCCATCGGATTCGAATAGGCGAACATTGTTGAGGCTAACAAACCAACAACGATCTCCATCTTTTACGAAAACCTGATCATGTAATCCTAGTTTTTTCTCCGGACCACGAATCGCTGCATTTTTTGCCCGTTCCTTATCCGCCAGTTTCGAGATCGCTTCAGAAAGTCGTTCCGGCTGAATAGGTTTTAAAAGGTAATCAAGCGCATTCACCTCGAATGCCTTAAGGGCAAATTCATCGTAAGCTGTGGTGAATACAACCAAGGGAACCGAATCAAGGTCCTCCAACAATTGAAAACCAGTTTTTCCTGGCATTTGAATGTCAAGAAAAAGAAGATCAGGATTTAGTTCGTTGACCATTTGAGTCGCTTCTTCTGCGTTCATGGCTTCACCAACCACTTCAATCATGGGATGATCTTCCAGTAACTTCATCAACTCTTTACGAGCCAGACGCTCGTCATCTACGATTAATGCTCTCATGTGCGTTGCTTTGGGGAATTACTATTTCAGTTAATACAAAATTATCGTTTTCATTTACAATCCGAAAAGAAGCTTCGTCACCATAGAGTAGCTTCAGACGCTGAACGGTATTCTTTATGCCTAATCCGCCTTTCGTTCGTTTAGTTCCGTTTAGCAAATGGCCGCTGTTCCGGATATGGATTTTCAGGTGATTATTATCGACAAAGGTTTTGAGTTGAATAACGCCACCTGGCGTGAGCTTCGAGATGCCGTGTTTAATCCCATTCTCAACAAGCGTCTGAATCATAAGCGGAGGAACGAGAAATTTTTGAGAATCGGGGTGAATATCGAACTCAGTCTTTAATCGCTCTTCGAAACGAATACTTTCCAATCCAAGATAGTCCTTTACAATTTTTAGCTCGTCTTCAAATTTGGTCAATCCCTTTTTATCAGACGCAAGAGAGTTTCTTAGAATGTTCGATAGCTGGTTGATCGCTTGTTTAGATTTTGAAGGATTTTCATCGACCAGGGCGCGAATACTATTCAAAGCGTTAAAAATGAAATGTGGATTGAGTTGAGATTTCAAATTGTTAAGCTCAATCTCAATCATCGACGCGTCGTATTTTAACGAGGTGTTATAACGTTCGAAATAATGGTAGATGAAATAAAAGACAGTCCATAAAAAAAATAAGAAAGCGTAATAGGAAGACAAACCCAGAATCTGATTTATCGTAAGGGCAGGCGTGAGATTGATATCAGTATCCGGATCGAATAATTTACCGAGAATAAATGTTACTGGTATTCGGAGAAAGTATATCAATACCCCCATCACAAAGACAGATAAAAAAACGCTTGGGATCAATTTATGCATTGGCAGATAGAGCCCCTTGTAGCGGTTTAAAATAAGCCTGAACCAGTTTGTAATAATCAAACATAGAAAAGCTTCAACTAGCAGGAAGATCAAACGTCTGGGCGTAAC
The DNA here is from genome assembly GCA_035641895.1 of Chryseolinea sp. Lineage (GTDB taxonomy): Bacteria > Bacteroidota > Bacteroidia > Cytophagales > Cyclobacteriaceae > Chryseolinea. The sequence continues at coordinate 2,494 of DASQTN010000259.1, forward strand.
ACTTCCAGAAGCAAGGTAACTGGAAACGATTTGAACGATAGCGTAAAACAACCATCCGCCCACTTGTAACGACCAGTATATTCTGTTTTTATTAACCATGCCTAGATGGATGCAAAATTACGCAAATCATCGACGGGCCAGGCCGATATTATGTATACGGTTATAAGAACTTAAACTGTAAGATGTAAAGAAATACAATTGAAGCCGCTATAATGAGAATCCAGGTGATAGTTACCAGCAATTTCCGGTAACCTAGGAGCTTCGGTTCTGAAATCAGATTGTTAAATATGAAAGCCAAGCCAGCAAGGAGATAAACCGACGCTTCCAAAGGGTCATTTTTCTTGAATTCGTAAACACCAAATCCAAAAAATATCAGGCCAAATAGGTATTGACGAATTCGTGAATCCATAATTTTAACGATGGGGCCGTTTTGCTATTCTGGTAAAAATGTAAAAAGTAGGAAATAAAACAAAATAATCTAACGGAGTCAAAATCCTCGGACTACTTTGAGTGGTCTGACGAGTGCCGACTAATTCAACTCGCTTTTTAAGAAGCGGCCAGTATAACTTGCTGGATTTTTAGACACCTCTTCAGGTGTTCCTTTCGCTATGATCCTCCCACCCTTTTCTCCACCCTCTGGACCAAGATCAATGATGTAATCGGAAGACTTGATAATATCGAGGTTGTGTTCGATTACAAGCACCGTATTACTCTTGTTGACAAGTTTTTGTAAAACGTCGAGGAGATGGGAGATATCCTGAAAGTGTAACCCTGTAGTGGGCTCATCTAAAATATAAAAAGTTTTTCCCGTGTCACGCTTCGAGAGCTCGGTAGCAAGTTTGACACGTTGGGCTTCGCCACCCGATAATGTGGTGGCGTGCTGCCCAAGTGAAATGTAACCCAACCCAACCTCACACAGCGTCTGAATTTTTCTGAGAATGCGTGGCTGGTTCTCAAAAAAAGTCACAGCTTCTTCAACGGTCATGTCCAAAACATCACTGATGGATTTTCCTTTAAAACGTACCTCCAAAGTTTCACGGTTATATCGTTTCGCCTTACAAGTTTCGCACGGAATATAAACATCGGGAAGGAATTCCATCTCAATCAAACGCAGGCCTGCACCCTCGCAGGTCTCACACCTTCCGCCTTTAACATTAAAGGAAAACCTTCCAGTTTTATAACCTCGAATTTTTGATTCAGGAAGTTGTGCGAATAGATCCCTGATATCCGAGAATGCACCCGTATAAGTCGCCGGATTTGAACGTGGCGTTCGACCAATTGGTGATTGATCGACTTCAATAACTTTATCAATATGCTGAAGGCCTGTCACCTTTTTATGAGCCAGTGGTTCTGTCCTCGAATTGTAAAAGTGTTTGTTAAGGATCGGGAATAGTGTATCGTGAATTAAAGTTGACTTACCACTTCCGGAAACACCGGTAATGCAGGTAAGCGTTCCCAAAGGAATTTGCAAGTCGACATTTTTTAAATTGTTACCCGACGCATTTGTAAGCGAAATACTTTCGCCGTTTCCTTTGCGACGTTCTTTGGAAAAAGGGATGCTAATCTTTCCACTAAGATATTTCGAAGTTGTACTACTGCCTTTCAGAAAGGTTGCCGGATCACCCTCAGCGACGACATGGCCACCGTGGCGGCCCGCGCCCGGTCCAATATCCAGAATGTAATCGGACTCCAACATCATTTCCTTGTCGTGCTCTACAACGATTACTGAATTGCCGATATCGCGCAAGTCTTTCAAAGCTTTTATCAGCTTAACATTGTCGCGGGGATGAAGACCAATACTCGGTTCATCAAGAATATACAACACTCCCACAAGCTGTGTTCCGATTTGTGTGGCAAGCCGGATGCGCTGCGATTCACCACCACTTAACGTTCTGATCGGTCGGTTGAGATTCAAATAATCCAACCCTACATCCAGTAAGAACCCAATGCGCTTCCGTATTTCTTTGAGCACTTCAGTAGCGATGATGCGTTGTTTTTCATTGAGGCGATCTTCCAAACCCTCAAACCATTTTTTTAAGGCATTGATGTCGAGCTGAGCGAGTTCGGCAATGTTGGTGTTATCCAATTTAAAATGCAGCGATTCTTTTTTTAACCTTGCTCCATTGCACTCGGGACAAATCTTGGAAACGGTAAAATCATCCACCCATTTTTTTATTGCCTCAGAGCCTTCTTCTTTTTGTTTTTCCAAAAAGCTAATGATGCCTTCGAACTTTGTATTCCATTCCGTTCCCGGATATTTTACAGACGCTACCGCAACCGGCTCGTCGTCACCATACAACAAAATGTTGATTACGTCTTTCGGAATGTCTTTGATAGGCGAACTCAATGTGAGTTTGTATCGCTTCAGAATTGCTTCGATCTTTTTAAAGATCCAGATATCACGATACTCTCCCAACGGCAGGATGCCACCTCTGCTAATGCTAATCGAAATATCAGGTATAACTGACTCTTTAGTAATTTCTTCAATTTGTCCTAAGCCATTACAGGTTGGACAAGCTCCGTATGGAGAATTGAAAGAAAAGGTGTTGGGAGCGGGTTCGTCATAAGCTAAACCAGTCTTTGGGTCCATCAAAAATTTTGAAAAGTGATGGACTTTACCATTCTCTTCCATTACCATCATTACCCCTTTTCCTTCTTTAAGAGATTTATTGATAGATTGGCCGATGCGCGCTCGATCTTTTACATCAGCAACGATTCTGTCCATTACGATTTCGATGTCATGAATCTTGTAACGATCGACCTGCATTTTAGCCGTAATGTCCTGAACCTCGCCGTCTATTCTAACCTTTGTATATCCAGACTTGCGCACTTGCTGGAACAATTCACGATAGTGACCCTTTCTTCCTTTTACGATCGGCGCCAGGAGGAATAGCTTCTTATTTTTGAAATTTTGAAACAATGTGTCTAAAATCTGATCTTCCGACTGGCGCACCATTTTTTCGCCCGTCAAATACGAGAACGCTTCTCCCGCTCTTGCGAAAAGCAACCGCATAAAATCATAGATCTCCGTCACAGTGCCCACTGTTGAGCGTGGATTTCTTGAGGTTGTTTTTTGCTCAATCGAGATTACGGGACTCAAGCCATTGATTTTATCAACGTCAGGTCGTTCCAGATTTCCCATAAAGCTACGGGCATAAGCCGAGAAGCTTTCCATGTAGCGACGCTGACCTTCCGCATATATCGTATCAAAGGCAAGTGATGACTTACCGCTTCCGCTGATGCCGGTAATTACGACCAACTTATTGCGCGGAAAAATGACGTTAATATTTTTAAGGTTATGTTCGCGGGCGCCAACGATTTCAATTACATCGTGCCCGGTGGTATCAAATGTTTTTTTGTCAACTGCAGGTTTCGTCATGAAAGCTATTAATCTATATACAAAAGTAGTGGAAAGATGGTTTCGAGTTGAGGTTAAAGTTCGAGGTTTGAGGTTCCAGGTCCGAGGTTGGTAATATGTCCATGCGATCATGGCGAAACTTCGAACCTTAAACCTTGAACTTGGAACTTCAAAACTAATCAAGGCATCTCCTTTCCCTGCACCACTAACAACATTTCAAACCAATCTTGTACATCAAGGTTGATATCGACCGCTTTTGAGGCTTCGGTGATTCTTTCGGCTTTGGTCGTGCCAATAACAGGGAAAATGGTTGAGGGGTGTCTTAACAACCAGGCGAGAGTAAGTTGCGTTTGCGTAGCGCCATATTTCGGGGCTTTGTTGAACAATTCCTGACTTCCTTCTTTTATCAATTTCCCTCCCCCAAGCGGCGACCACGCCATGGGACTAACACCGTGTTTCATCAGAACGTCTAGACTTCCGTCGAAAAGGGGAGCGTGGTGCGTCAAAGAAATCTCCACCTGGTTCGTTACCAGCGGGAATGGTAGATATGACTGTAGCATTTCAAATTGTGTAGAAGTGAAATTCGAAACGCCGAAATGCAACACCTTACCTGATTGCTTTAGCAAGCCAAATGCTTCAGCAACAACCGCAGGATCCAGCAACGGATCAGGACGATGAATTAGCAATAAGTCAAGCCTGTCGGTGTGAAACATCTTCAACGAATTATCAGTCGTCCACAA
>DASQTN010000260.1:0-2533 GCA_035641895.1 Chryseolinea sp.
ATCAAACATAGCTGCTGCCGATCCACTTGTTGACAGTCTAAAAAGTGACGAAAAGAATGCTTCGGCAAAGTCGCCGATAGATTCACCCAATGAAAATGATGGCCTGGCGGAAAAAGTAATGAGAGATGTAACTGAATTATACAACACGCGTCACAATTTTGAGATGATGTTCGTTGATAACCCGGGAGCAGCCTTAAAATCCACAAGTGCTTCCGACGAACAGGTGAAGTCCAAGCGAGAACGAATAATTGAACTAAGTAAGGCCCTGAACGCACAACAAGCGATGGAAAGTGAGGAAACGAAGATTCCAAAAAAAAAACACGAAGGCCGAAAGGACATAATTGATGAAATTGTTGATTCGAAAAGCCAAATCGAGCCAGCCAACGAAAAGCAAAAGGAACAACTGGAGATAATAGAGCAATTCATAAAAACCCAGCCTTCCATTTCAAACGCCAGGGACAAGGCTGGAAATATTCACGATGGCGATCTGTCGTCCATAAAAACCGGAGAATTTACTGATAATATTGTTTCAGAAACGTTAGTTGAATTATTGCTTAAGCAAGGCAAAAAAGAGAAAGCAGTTGAAGTCTTGAAGAAGCTGATTTGGAAGTTTCCACAAAAAAAAGCTTACTTTGCGGCTCAAATTGAAGAACTGAAGAAGTAAGGACTATGTACACGCTCATTATCGCCCTCATCATATTATTGGCAATCCTTTTGGTTTTAGTTGTTTTAGCTCAAAATTCAAAAGGCGGCGGGCTTACCAGTCAGTTTGGAGGCTCTTCGGCAAGCAACATTATTGGTGTAAAAAAAACCGGTGATTTGCTGGAAAAATTGACCTGGGGATTAATCATAGGCATCATGGTCCTTTGCCTCACTACCAATTTCATAACTCCGAACAATTCATCCGGTGGCAACGATGTATTGGAAAGAGCAGGCGAACAAGCTCCTGCTAATGTTCCTCCGGCCCCAGATCTGCAACCGGACAACGCTGCTCCAACCGATTCAGCTCAATAACATCATTATCTCTTAAGCTGCCTGAGAGATGTGCTTCACGAACAACCTCTTTGCCACCGGCATTAAGGTTTCTGTAAACGGAAATTTCATCTTTGCGAGAATAAGGTAAGCCGCCGGATTGGGTAGATCACGAAATTTTTTAATTAGGGTCAATTTTAGATTCTCGTATGTATTCATCGTGTTTTTTTCGACCCGATCAATAAATTCCGTGTTAAGGCTTCTCAATTGCTCCTGGCTTCCTTCAAAAATGCTTACCTGATATCGGTAAATGGTCGTTTCCTTTTCGGGAGGCTGTGTTACGAATAGGTAGCCCTCCTTAGCGTATAAAGGTGTTAAGCCTACAGGAGATATTTCGCATTTGGATTCCACATATTCGTAAATAACAGATCCCTCATTCAGGGAGCCTTTTATTTGAGGTAACGCAAAGTCTATAATTGACTCCAGTTCGCTCATTACTGAGTCATCCTCTATCATTTGACGATAACTCAGTTCTAACTTTTTGAAGTCTTCCATGGAAAGCTCTTTAGGAAACGATTCCCTTATTAAAGTCTTGTTTTCCTTTAGCGTTAACAGGTTTCGGTAATGAAACACAAGATCCGCCATGAATGGGTAAAGCTCAATTCTATCAAAAGAAGTTTTAACACGCTGCAAATACGCCATTAAAACATACTTCTTGTATTCAAAGTCAATGAGCCCTTGTGTAAGCCAGTCTTTTGATAATTTGTCCATGTTCGCAAGTTTTCAACTGTAACCAATTTAACGCTTTATTGCTGTTTGAACAAAGTCAAAATGCATGCCTATCCCACACAAAACGTAATATTTTACGAGGTTCTTCTAATTTTCGCTGAAAATTAAACTCTGCCATGTCTGACAGAGTGGCTAGAGGAAGTGAAATCGATGCCAGTGAAAAGATTAAAAACGGCCAAAAATCTGACACTATGTAAAAAATTTCCCTTAATTCGCGTCTCTTTTCGCATTGGCATAAAAGCTGATACGGGGACTGTGAAATTGTTAACCTTTAAATCATTATAACATATGGCCAAAATCAACTTCAAACCAAATGAGGACCGGGTACTAGTTGAGCCCGCTGAAGCTGAAACAAAAACTGCATCTGGTATCATCATTCCGGACACTGCAAAAGAAAAACCTCAAAAAGGCAAAATCATTGCCGTAGGTGAAGGCGTAAAAGACAAGCCTGTAACTGTAAAAGTTGGTGACAATGTACTTTATGGGAAATATTCCGGTACTGAGATTCTCATCGACGGAAAAGAGTACCTCATCATGAGAAACTCTGATATTTTCGGAATCATTTAATCAACCTACAAACTTTAAAAAATTATGGCGAAAGAAATAACGTTTGAAACCAGCGCGAGAGACAAAATAAAAAAGGGTGTCGACAAACTTGCTGATGCAGTAAAAGTTACCCTCGGACCAAAAGGGCGCAATGTTATCCTTGATAAGAAGTTCGGTGCACCTACTGTTACAAAAGATGGTGTTTCCGTTGCTAAAGAAATTGAAT
>DASQTN010000261.1:0-4292 GCA_035641895.1 Chryseolinea sp.
TACAATCAAAAGTGCCGCGAAACGGTCATGATGTACAAGGATCAATGGGATGAGCTGACCGTTAAGATGGGCTATTGGGTGGATCTGGATAACCCATACATCACCTACTCCAAAGAATACATCGAATCCCTGTGGTGGATACTGAAGCAACTCTACACTAAGAAACTGCTTTATAAAGGGTATTCCATCCAACCCTATTCGCCAGCTGCGGGTACTGGTCTAAGTTCTCACGAATTAAACTTGCCAGGAACCTATAAGGATGTAAAAGATACCTCCGTCGTTGCTCAGTTCAAGGTAAAGCGAGATGCCCGATCGGAGGCTTTGTTTAAGCAAGTAGACAATGATGTTTTCATTTTAGCCTGGACCACCACGCCATGGACTTTGCCTTCAAACACAGCGTTGGTTATTGGGGAAAAAATCAATTATGTATTGATCAACACCTTCAATTCTTATACTTACAAACCCGTCAGTGTAGTTTTAGCGAAGGAACTTTTTGGCAAATATTTTTCCGAAAAAAATAAGGATCTTAAGCTTAGCGACTACAAACCCGGTGATAAGGCGATCCCCTACCAAATTGTCGACGAGTTTGTTGGTAAACAACTTGTGGGTATTCGATATGAACAATTAATGCCCTACGTTCAGCCGCTTTACGATGTTGAAAAGGCCTTTCAGATTGTTGCAGGCGATTTCGTGACTACAGAGGATGGAACAGGTGTGGTACACTCATCACCCACCTTCGGTGCAGACGATTTTCGGGTGGCAAAACAATATGGAATTCCACCATTAACTGTCCGCGATGAAGCTGATAATGAAATTCCCACGGTGGACCGGAAGGGAAAATTTATTAGGCAGGTAGGTGCGAAGCTAAAGGAAGGCGTCGCCAAGTATGGTATTAAGACGCATAAGCCGCTTGACGTCGATGATTTCTATGTAAAAAATTATACCAATGAAGATGAAAGCCATCACGACTATAAAACGACGGATGTAATCATCTCCATTATCCTTAAAGAGGAAAATAAAGCGTTCAAGGTAGAGAAATACGAACATACCTATCCGCATTGCTGGCGAACAGACAAGCCGGTGTTGTATTACCCGCTTGATTCATGGTTTATTAAAACCACTGCGCTGAAAGATCGCATGGCCGATCTCAATAAATCTATCAACTGGAAGCCTGAATCAACAGGGTCTGGCCGATTCGGTAACTGGCTTGAAAATCTCGTGGATTGGAATTTGTCCCGTTCGCGTTATTGGGGGACACCCTTACCAATCTGGAGGACAAAGGACGGCCGTGAAGAGATCTGTATCGGCTCGATTGAAGAGCTGAATGCTGAGGTTGCAAAATCAAAGAAAGCAGGCGTGATGAAATCTTCGCTTCCTCCTGATTTCGACCTTCATCGGCCGTATGTTGATGACGTTGTGTTAGTAAGTTCTTCAGGGCAGCCGATGTATCGTGAACCAGATCTGATCGATGTTTGGTTTGATTCAGGTGCAATGCCTTACGCTCAATGGCATTATCCTTTTGAAAATAAGGACGTTTTCGAAAAAAATTATCCGGCTGATTTTATCGCTGAAGGTGTTGACCAGACACGCGGATGGTTTTTTACGTTGCATGCAATCGCAGTGATGATCAACGAATGCAGCGACGAAATAAAAGCCGTTAACCGAGCCAACGGAAACAAGGGTATCGCCTTTAAAAATGTAATCTCTAACGGCCTGGTACTCGACAAAAATGGCAATAAAATGTCGAAGCGACTGGGCAACGTGGTCAACCCTTTTGAGGCGCTCGACAAATACGGCGCTGACCTGGTAAGATGGTACATGATGGAGAATGCCCCGCCGTGGGATAACCTTAAATTCGATTTTGACGGCATTGTCGAAGTTCAGCGAAGGTTTTTCGGAACGTTACAGAATACTTATTCGTTCTTTGCCCTCTATGCAAACATAGATGCTTTTGAAAAAGACGAAATGAACAACGTAACGTATAGCGAATTAAGCTTATTGGACCGATGGATCATCTCAAGACTTCAGTCTCTTATCCTTGAAGTAACGAAGGCTTATGAGGACTACGAGCCCACGCGCGTGGCACGCGCGGTTCAGGATTTTGTCAATGATCATTTGTCAAACTGGTACGTGCGTTTAAACCGAAAACGCTTTTGGAAGGGTGAGTTTTCCGCCGATAAAAAAGCTGCCTATGAAACGCTTTATGAATGTCTCATGGTGACAGCCCAAATGATGTCGGCGATTGCCCCGTTTTACGCAGAGTGGCTTTATAAAAATCTTACGGACAATATCCGGCAAAAAGCGATTGCAAATAAAACTCCGTTGCGTCATGAATCCATCCATCTCACTGATCTGACAAAAGCAGAGGCCAGCAAAATCGACGCTGAGCTTGAAGTTTCAATGGATTACGCACAACGCATTTGTTCCTTGGTTCACTCCATCCGCAAGAACCATAAAATAAAAGTTCGGACTCCGCTTCAGAAAATTTTATTGCCGGTGCTTGATAAATCTTTTTCGGATCGAATTAAGACTGTGGAGGATATTATTTTGGCCGAAGTGAATGTAAAGACCATTCAATACATCGATGATACCTCTGGCGTATTGGTGAAAAAAGTAAAGCCAAACTTGCCCAAATTAGGAAAGCAATATGGTCCTAAAATGAAAGAGGTATCAGCTGTGATTAACAGCCTTGACAAAAACGAAATTCAATTGCTGGAAAAGAAAGGATCTTTATCCAAAGGTGGATTTGAACTTGTATCTGACGACGTGTTGATTTCTTCTGAAGATATTCCCGGATGGGCCGTCGCGTCGGAAGGTAGCCTTATCGTTGCACTGGACATTCGGATCACGGAGGAACTGAAGAGAGAAGGAATCGCGCGCGACTTTGTAAACCGTGTTCAGAATTTGCGAAAAGAACAGGGGATGGAAGTTCTTGACAAAATCAGCATTGAAGTCGAAAAAGACGGCGAGGCCGTTACTGCTGCGCTAACGGAATTCAAGGATTATATCAGCACCGAAACACAGGCGCTCACATTAGAATTAAAGGAAAAAATTTCCGATGCCACTGAGGTAGACATGGATGAATTTGTTTTAAAGATTAGAATAAGCGTTAAAAAATAATATCCGGGAAAGAATCGGACGAGGGAACAAATTAAGCGGCCCCCGTAGTTTTGGGGGGCGGATACCAACAATTACTAAATGAAGGTTTACAGATATTTTCTACTTGCATTGCTTATCATCATTATTGATCAGACGTCAAAATTGCTCGTCCATCAATATATGTATTTACATCAGGAAATCACCGTGTTGGGGAATGAGCAATATGGATTTAAGCTGCACTACCTTCTCAATCCCGGTATGGCATTCGGCATTCGATGGAATAATGAATTCGGGAAGCTTGCGCTAACGGTTTTTAGAATTGCCGCCATGATTGGCATCGCTTACTACCTCATCAAGATGGCCAGGAAGAATGCTCACTATGGATTTTTGATATGCATGGCGTTAATACTTGGAGGCGCTGTTGGTAACGTTATTGATAGTACATTTTATGGTGTGTTATTAAATAATCATCCAACCAATTCGCCGACGCCATGGTTTCATGGACAGGTCATCGACATGCTATTCTTTCCGCTCTTTGATCATACCTGGCCGTCGTGGGTTCCTTTTGTTGGGGGTGAGTATTTTTTGTTTTTTAGTCCAGTGTTTAACATTGCCGATTCTTCGATTTTTGTCGGCGTTGTAATTATCTTATTTTTCCAGCGAAAATTCTTTTCCGAAAGGCTGCACTCAGATGATAGCCCAGTGGATACGCTGACAACACCGATCCCAACTGAAAACGAAGCTCCTAATACAAAGGAGGTCTAATTCGGTCTTCAGATTTTTGCATATACCCCGTTTCACTTTCACGAGTGGAGAAAAAATCCCTTAAGTTTATCATAACTTATAAAGGCTTTTTCCTTCAATTCGTTATTATTACCTGATTAATCATTAGCCTATTCTTAATGCAAAAATTAAATGACATCCTTGCCACCATCGATAGTTACATTGGAAGCGCAAATTGGTTTGTATACTTTTTACTTGGAACTGGAATATTTTTCACCTTTTACTTAAAATTTCCACAGATACGTTTCTTTCGCCACGCCATTCGGATTGTACGTGGAAAATATGATAAGAAAACTGACGTCGGCGATGCTTCCCATTTTCAAGCTTTATCTACCGCGCTTTCCGGTACCGTTGGTACGGGTAATATTGCGGGAGTTGCACTTGCCATTCATCTCGGCGGACCGTCGGCG
>DASQTN010000262.1:0-3722 GCA_035641895.1 Chryseolinea sp.
TTTGTGCAATGAAAAATGCCGACACACCGGCGAGAAAAATAAATGTTGGTGCACAAAGATGGGTGATCCATCGCGTAAAGAATAAGCCTGTTGATGTTTGACTTATGTCAACCGGGCTGTAGAGAAATGCATCAAAGTGAAAGTAATCCCTGACGTGGTCGATGGCCATTATTATCATTATAATTCCCCGCAGCAGATCAATGGATTCAATTCTACTTTTGGGTTTAATGTTGGCGACAATTACATCACCTACATGAATTGCATGCGCTCGTTGTTTCCATCCTCCATTTTGGGTAATGGCTTCTTCTTGAATTTTAATCATATATTATTGGTGGCTAATTTTCCGGCTTCACATCCATTCACAGTTGTCATAACTAGGACTCAAAATTATTATCCTTGATTCTTTTTACAGGGGACATTTGTTTCAAATACAGATAAGTTTGTTGCAGCAGAAAACATTGAGTAGCGATCAGGTTGAATTTTGTTTCTTCCATGCATCATTGGAATTTTTAAAAAGAGTTCGCTTTACAAAAAAACTTAGTGGAGATGTGCGCTGGTAATTGTAAGCTGAGCCTTTATCCATCAAACCTTAACGGAGGTGAATTGTCAGAAAACCTTTGACTTCGCAGAGCTATTGCATCCTTGGCTGAACCAGTAGGGATTTGTGAAAAATGTTTATTATCATCACTGAGTACAACAGGGTTAAACACCGCAATTTCAGGCTTGCAATATCCTTTCCTTAAACATTCATTTGAATCCTACACGACAAACCCGGTGAAGTTCTATCCCATTGGTTCTTAACGCATTAACTAATTATATTAGTTTTATTGACTAAAATAATTAGTTAAACTACCTTTGGGGATTATGACGGAAAGGGCAACCATTATCTCTCAATTGCAAAATGAAATCAATTTGCTGCAAGGTTTTAAACCTGGCAAAAGTCATGATGTAGATATGGGGCTGGGGCCAATAAAATATGCATTTCCAGATGCATCCTTTCCTTTGGGAGCAGTACATGAGTTTATATCTACCGGCGCGGAAGATTTAGCAGCAACTAATGGATTTCTTGCTGGCTTGTTAAAGCCGATGATGAAAAATGGCGGCACTGCTTTATGGATAAGTGTTTCACGAAGCCTTTTTCCACCAGCACTGGCAAGTTTTGGAATTCAACCGGATCGTTTCATTTTCATCGACCTGAAGAAAGAAAAACATGTAACGTGGGCAATGGAAGAGGCATTGAAATGTGGCGCTTTAACTGCGGTAATCGGAGAGGTGCAAGAGTGTAATTTCACCACCTCCAGACGACTTCAGTTGGCAGTAGAGCAAAGCCAAGTAACAGGTTTTATACTTCGCAATAATCCCAGGAATTTAAATGCCACCGCTTGTGTCGCTCGTTGGAAGATCACGACACTTTTAAGTGAAACCTCTGACGATCTGCCTGGTATTGGTTTTCCGCACTGGAAGGTGGAATTATTGAGAATAAGAAATGGTAAACCGGGAAGCTGGGAAGTTAAATGGGAGAAGGGAAGATTTCAACCGATTTATAAAATCCCTTCCATTCTGGAGGAACAACGAAAACAAACAGGGTGAAAAATGGGACGGCGTTTTGTTTCTATATGGTTTCGTCACCTGACGACGGATTGGTTTACTTTACACCATCCACACCTTAGGCATCTTCCGTTTGTGTTAGCCACTCCGTTGCATGGCAGGATGGTAATCGTGGGAGCAAATGATATCGCTGAAGCTCATGGAATAGAACGTGGAATGGTGTTGGCGGATGCGAGGGCGATTATTCCGGATTTACAGCTTATGAATAACAGACCAGAACTGGCTGGCAAATTGTTGAAAGGTATTGCTGAATGGTGTATACGGTTTACGCCTAGTGTTGCCGTTGATCCTGAAGACGGTATCTTTCTTGACGCTACCGGATGTTCGCATCTTTGGGGTGGTGATGCGTCCTATGTTGCATCCATTGTAGAAAAATTGAATGCACGAGGATACGATGTGCGCGCTGCAATTGCAGATACCGCTGGTGCGGCGTGGGCTGCAGCGAGATTTGGGCATGACCTTGTAATTGCACCTCATACTCACATGGAGGCTCTGCGTTGTCTACCTTCTGAAGCACTGAGGCTGGAAGCCGAAGTTGTTGAACGTTTACATAAACTCGGGCTTCACCATATCGAGCAATTAATGCGTATGCCACGTTTATCATTAAAACGGCGTTTTGGTGAATCCTTCCTAAGACGACTAGACCTGGTCATGGGCCGTGAGGTTGAAATATTAGAATTTATTCAACCCATAGAACCCTATCAGGAACGATTGCCTTGCCTCGAACCAATTGTAACAGCTACAGGAATAGAGATCGCATTAGATCTATTACTGAAAACTTTATGTCACCGGCTTCAACAAGAACAAAAAGGTTTTCGCCACGCAATCTTCAAGGGATACCGTGTAGATGGAAAAGTTGTGCAAGTGGAAATTGGAACGAATCGTCCGTCGCATAATGTACATCACCTTTTCAAGCTGTTTGAAACAAAATTATCATCCATCGAACCTGCACTGGGTATAGAACTGTTCGTATTAGAAGCTCAGAAAGTGGAGGACCATTATCCATTGCAGGAGAAATTATGGGAAGGATCTGGCGGTCTTGAAGACGAGCGATTATCAGAATTGCTCGATCGACTTGAGAGTAAGATCGGCGTCCAGGCTACACGTTATTTACCCGATGAGCATTACTGGCCAGAACGATCCTTAAGATCAGCTTCATCACTTATTGAAAAATTAACAATAGAATGGAAACCGCAGAAATTGAGACCGCTGCTTTTGCTATCTCCCCCTGAGAAGATTGAAGTCACCGCACCTATACCGGATTATCCACCTATGTTGTTCAAGCATAAGGAAAAAGTGCATCGCGTAGTCAAAGCTGATGGCCCTGAAAGGATAGAGCAGGAGTGGTGGCTTGAACAGGGCCAACATCGTGACTATTATCGCGTCGAAGATGAAGCCGGTAACCGGTATTGGTTATTTCGATTGGGACACTATGACGACAAAAAATTTCAATGGTTTATTCATGGATTTTTTGCGTAGAGAAATGAAGTACAGGAGGCATCATTCGAAATTCGGAATTCGAAATTCAGATTTTGACATTTATTGTAGATATTTTAGAAAACACTTTATACAAAATTAACCCGTTACCCTATGGAGAAGTGCAATTCAGAATCCAACTCTGTGCCTCATTATCTCCCTGGTAATATTTATAAATTAAAACTACGGAGACACAAAGTGCACAAAGTTTCCACAAGGATGACGAATAAATTTTGTAGAAATAGTCTCTGTGTAACCTCCGTGTTCTCTGTGTCTTTGTGGTGAATTTTTACGTATCTAATTTTCACCAGAGAGACATAAAGGCCGAAGCTCTAAAGCGTCAACAGGAATTCTGCAAACGTATTTACCTTTTAAAGATACTTTTTGAAAGAATGAACAACAACTAAATGGTATTTCATCATGCCTTATTCTGAATTACAAGTCACTACAAATTTCAGCTTCCTGCGAGGTGCTTCGCATCCGGAAGAAATGGTGGAAGAAGCATCTCAGTATGGCTATCCGTCAATTGCCATCACTGATCGTAATACTTTTGCAGGTGTTGTTCGCGGACATGTAGCCGCTAAAAAATTAGGAATACAATTTATACCTGCATGTCGCCTGGACTTACTCGATAGTCC
>DASQTN010000263.1:0-4135 GCA_035641895.1 Chryseolinea sp.
AACAATATTGCTGAGGTAGTCGCAAAGTGGATGGCCTCTAAGGTCGTTAGGACGATGGCCACCCCTGCGTTAATTACTCAATGATGAACGCGCTCCGTCAGGGCGAAACCAACGGCCGACTTCCCAGGCACTAAAGTTACAGGAGAGGTAATTTTTTTGATTAAATTCCTGCTTATAATTCGGACTTATCTAAAAACATCAACCTCGTACAAAAACAATGTCTACGAACACACCAACTGTTAAGATTCCCGCGGATGTTATGGAATCTGAATTCAAGCGTATACTCCTTAAGTATAATTTTACGGAAAGTAAAGCAGACGCGCTTGCTCAAATTTATACTGTAAATAGCCTGGAGGGTGTGTATACCCATGGCGTTAACCGATTCGCTAAGTTTATTAAGTATGTTACCGAGGGCCACATCAAACCTGACAAGGAACCTGTTTGTATTCATGCTGCCGGTGGTATGGAGCAATGGAACGGCCTACTCGGACCAGGACCATTGAATGCTTTGACGTGTACTGACCGAGTGATTCATCTTGCCGACCAACACGGAATAGGTTGCGTGGCTATTGCCAATACTAATCACTGGATGCGCGGCGGGACTTACGGCTGGAGGG
Source organism: Chryseolinea sp. (assembly GCA_035641895.1). Lineage (GTDB taxonomy): Bacteria > Bacteroidota > Bacteroidia > Cytophagales > Cyclobacteriaceae > Chryseolinea. The sequence goes on from DASQTN010000263.1 coordinate 618, forward strand.
CAGCTAAGCAGGGATATGCATTTATTGGCTGGACCAATACAATTAAAAATATGCCGGCATGGGGAGGCATCGATGCGAAACTGGGTAATAATCCGCTGGTGATCGCCCTTCCTTATCAGGATGAAGCTATTGTTTTGGACATGGCTATGTCGCAGTTTTCTTATGGTGCTCTTGATCTGCATGTATTAAGAAACCAGCAATTACCGGTGCCGGGTGGTTATGATAAGAATGGTGTACTTTCCACAGATCCTGCTTCTATTCGCGATTCTGAGCGTACGCTACCCATTGGATATTGGAAAGGCTCAGGCCTATCGTTGCTATTGGATATTCTGGCAGCGGTACTTTCTGGCGGATTTCCAGTAGTAGATGTCTCGAAGCAAAATGTAGAAAATAACCTTTCGCAAGTGTTCATCGCGATTAATTTGTCAAAACTAAAAAATTCTAGTTCTATTCCTTCATTGCTTCAACACATCATCGATGATTACCATCGATCTATTCCCGACAAAAACTCAAAGGTTTTGTACCCAGGTGAACGGGTGCTGGCGGTGCGTGCTGAGAACACGAAAAATGGAATTCCTGTTATCCAAAAGGTATGGGATGAGGTTATGGCGTTGTGAAGTGGTAATAGGTAATCGGTAATCGGGGGTGCGTCCGGAAAATGTAAATGGTAAGAAGTAATTATTGGTTTATAGGTTAGACAATGGTTACTTTCACCGGCTTTGTAGTAAAAACCTCGGAAAAACAGATCGTTAAGATCGCCAAAAAACGTCGTCAACTTCTTACAACTTACCTCTTACTAACTACCTCTCACTTCTTACCTTTTTACTGATTACCTCTTACCGATTACCTGATAACCGATTACCCCACGTCACTCGTATCTCAAAGTCTTCGCTGGATTACTCATAGCTGCTTTGATTGTCTGCGCGCTCACTGTTATCAGCGCGATAAGGATTGCAGCAACCGCGGCAACGACGTATACTAAGAAGTCCATATTCACATGATACGCGAAAGTGTCAAGCCATTTATTCATAACATACCAGGCCACTGGCCAGGCGATAATATTCGCAGCGATGATCAAAATGATAATTTCTTTTGACAACAACGTAAGGATATTCGGAATTGATGCACCCAATACTTTTCGGATACCAATTTCTTTAATGCGCTGCATGGTGTTGAAAGTCGCCAATCCGAAAAGACCTAAGCTTGCGATAAAAATTGCAAGACCCGCAAAGGTGGTGAACAGCTGACTTTGCTTTTGTTCGGCCTCATACAAGCTGCGATAACGCTCACTTAAGAATTGATAATCGAAAGGTCGTGCTGGAAGAAATTGCTTCCATACTTTTTCCACTTGGGCTAATCCCTCTTTCATCGTTCCACTGTTAATCTTAATAGAAAGAGAATTGTAGTTGTCTTGACGTTGCCAAAAAATCATGGGTGTTATTTTCTGATGCAATGATTCAAAGTGAAAATCCTCGACGATGCCAATTAATTTTCCCTTCGTATCAGCGTAGACAAATTCCTTCTCCAAATATTCCTCGGGATTTTCCCATCCAATCTCCCTTGCCGCTGCTTCGTTGATGATGAATGCAAGAGAGTCGTCCGTTACTATTTCTTTTGAGAATTTTCGTCCATTCGAAATGCCTATTCCATAAGTATCAAAGAATTCCGCATCCGCGAGAATAGTTTTCAGATCGATACCTGCGTCTGTCAGGCTGTCGCCCTTGACCACGCGCGCTGAACCATACGAGTCGAGTAGTCGTCCCGTTGGTATTCTAGACGACCGTGCAACATTTTTTATTGCAGCCGATTTGGTGAGCTCATTATAGAAGGCATCATAATTAGGCGCTAGCTCTTCGTAATATCGTAAAGTCACAACCTGGTTCTTGTCATAGCCAAGGTTTCTTGAATTCAAATAGTCTAACTGCCTGAAAATAACCAGCGTGGCGATAATAAGGACAATAGAAATGGTGAACTGCGATACTACCAGGCCTTTTCGTAGAAAACTTTTACCGGCCGTTGTTCCTTGTTGGCCTTTCAGGGTTAATGCCGGTTTGAAAGAGGAAATGATGAATGCAGGATAGATGCCTGCCAGAATTCCTATTACCAATGCGAACAAAATCATACCTATGCCTAGCGGAGCATTCGCAAGGAGATCAAGCGAGAGTTGTTTGTTTGTGAAAGTATTAAGCGTGCTCAAAGCGCCAAAAGAAATAGCAACGGCAAAGGCCAACGCAAAAATTGCCGTAAGGATTGATTCGCTGAGGTATTGATTGATGAGTTGTGCGCGAAAAGCGCCTACGACTTTTCGCATCCCGACTTCCTTTGCGCGTTTGGTGGCCCGAGCTGTCGAAAGGTTAATAAAATTAAAACATGCAATGAGAACTATGAAGAGTCCGATGACACTCATCATGTAAACATTCGTAATGTTTCCATTGGGTTCTACCTCATCGTCGAGATGCGAGCGCAGATGAATATCGGTCACCTTTTGAACGAACAATGTTGTCCCTTCAGAGGCTTTCCAATCGGCGCCGACGCCCCAGTTTGCTCGTGCATAATTCCCGAAATGTTTATCTAAAAATGCCGGGAGACCGGCTTCCAATTTTTTTGCATCTGCACCCTCCTGCAAGAGGAAATAGGTGCCGAAAGAATTGTTACCCCAGTTCGTTTCGAGTCCCTGCCTTCCATAAATCTGGTCATTTTCCAAAGTGACAAACGAAACGAGAAACTCAGGGTGCCAATGCGACTGTGCAGGAAAATTTTTATAGACACCAGTAATTTCGAGGTCAAATTGATTGTTCACACGCAGTCGCTTACCTATGACGTTGTAATCATTAAAGTAACGTTGCGCCGCCGTTTCGGAAAGCATTATGGTGAAGGGCCGTTCCAGGGCTTTAGCCGGGTCCCCAGACTTTACTTCGATGTCGAAAATCTTAAAGATGTCAGGTTCTGCGAGAAAAAGCTCCGGCTCGTTATTCGACATTTTCACCTGGCCATTTTCTTCCAGGCTCACAACGATTGCATAGTTAATAGTGCGCGCCAAAGCTTCAATTTCACCAAAGTCATTTTTAAGAAGCGGTCCAATAGGTGGAGCGACGTTGGCAAGATGCAGGTTTACTTCACCTTCCGGAGAGTGGAAGCTGCGGGTTACCCGGTAAATCCGGTCAGCCTTGGAATGATATTTCTCATAGCTGATTTCATCTGAAACAAAAAGATAGATGAGAATTGCGCAGGCCATGGCCAATGATAAGCCGGCGATGTTGATAAAGGCCGTTAGCTTGTTACGGAAGATGGAGCGGAGTGCAACTTTAAAGTAATTACGGATCATAATGCCAAAATTTTGTGATAGCCGGAAGTTGTTATCCAAAGATCATGCAGTTCAGCAAAAGGTTGCTTTATCCTTAGTTAACGGCTGAAAAATTTTACCGCTGTTCATTAGTGTTCACTTAGTGTTCGATTGGAAGTAATATCCTAGTTATCCCGGCAAAACGTCAGCATTTTTCGATTTTGGCCTGAGTTAG
>DASQTN010000264.1:0-3947 GCA_035641895.1 Chryseolinea sp.
CCTGCAAATTTGATCAGTGAAGTAAAATCAGTCGTCAGTCCTACCACGGCGAACTGAAGTGAAGGCCACGAATCTGGGAGAAAGTTTGCAGATTCTGATGCACTTGACACAAAGACGCAACGTCGCAAAGTTCGCAGAGTTTAAAAAATTTTACCGACGAGAAACCGCCAGCTGCAAAGCCTTTCGAGTAGGCGGCCTCTCAAATATTCTCAGCGAAACTTTGCGTCTCTGCGCCTTTGCAGTGAAAAAATAGAGGCATTTCTTAATTTACCGAAACGCCGGCCTATACACCACCCCCACCCGATACTCCATCATCTCTACCAGGCTACTGTAAACGTGGCCTACATGATGTTCGTGAACAACCTGCGTTTTATTGTTGATGAATTGTGTGATTACATCTCGATCTGCCGGTTGATTATGCCCTGCATTTTTGTGGACATTCATATACTGAACCGTTCCTCCTTGGGTGAGATGCGCACTGAGATCAACAAACAGCATATTGGAATCCATCTTTTTGAACACCGACGAAAAATCGACCCTGATACCAGCACCTCCGCTAGCCGTAAAGGTTCCATCAACAAGAAGTTTATCGGAATCCAATGGACTACAACCGTCTTCATCTTCAGGGTCTTCGATCACCAGATTTGTCTTATACCAGGAGTATCCAACCTTTGCACTTAGATAAGGGCTAATCAACTTGCCTTTCCTCATAAAGAATTTACTTGTCGCAAGTAAATTTGAAAACGTATTCGTAACGATCACATCTGTTTCGGTCACAGTACCATCATCAAATTCAAATTGTTGACGGGTCGTTTCCTGACCGTAACCATTGTATGCAAACTCAACTCCAAAAGAAAATGGAGCGGTTTTCGGCAACCATGCTGCTTCCAGCGTCATTCCAAATCCTTGGTCGATGTTGTGAGCCATGCCGCCAATGGGCTTAGCGTAATTAAAGCTGGAGCCCAGGTCCAATCGTTGAGCGTATGCAGTGTTTGCACCTATCCCCACCGCAAGAATCAGTAGCAGTTTTTTCATATCTTCGGGTATGTTGGATACTTTTCGAATAGCTATGTAAAAGATACAAATAAAGTTTGTAAGGCAGAATTATTATTATCACAATGATTGAGAACAATAAAAAATTAATTGACCAATTCTATTCGGCCTTCCAACAACTGAATTATGCGGACATGCAAAAAGCATATCATCCAGACGCTCACTTTACAGATCCAGTTTTCGGCGTCTTGAATTGTCAAGAAGTTCGCGCAATGTGGGAAATGCTGTTGACACGAGGAAAAGATCTCAAGGTCACATTCAATAACGTAGATGCAACGCCAACGACAGGAAGTTGCCGATGGGAAGCATGGTATACCTTTTCGAAGACCGGCAGACATGTTCATAACATCATTCAATCCTCATTCGATTTTAAGGATGGGAAAATTTTCCGCCAGGTAGATAATTTTGACCTTTGGCGATGGACGCGATACGCCTTGGGCTTATCAGGAATTCTTCTTGGATGGAGTCCGATGGTACAGAATAAGATTAAGGCAGGCGCTCGGGAGAGTTTGAAAAAGTTTATGGTTTCGAGTTTGTAGTTTCGTGTTGTCCGGTTAGCCAGGTGATTTATGTAGTATAAAAAAGCGGGTTATCCGTCTATACAACGTGCTGCCCAACAAGACGCAGAACTAGAAACTTTAAACCCGAAACTTCCTAACTTTGTACGTGGACTTACTGGAGAAGATCAAAACTGTCGAAGACGAATTTCGAAACCTTGATAAAGAAATAAGCAGCTTTCAGTCCTGGTCGGGGTTAGGTTGTAAAATTGGCTGCGGAAAATGTTGTTTTAAGCCGGACATCGAAGCCACAATATTGGAATTCCTTCCTTTTGCGCAACATCTCCACGAGCAAGATCAGGCATACAATTGGCTGGAGAAAATTAAAACCTCGGATTCCTCGCTTTGTGCAATATTGAATCCTCTGCAGGGAGGCGTTGGGATGTGCTCGCAGTACGAATATCGTGGTTTGATTTGCCGGTTGTTCGGATTTTCAGCTCGGACAAACAAATACGGAAAAAAAGAGTTGGTTACCTGTAAGGTCATTAAGGAAGAAATGAGCGCAAATTTCGATGTCGCAGTGGAGAAAATTGAGGATGGCGGTGAAATACCCGTCATGAGTCAATTTTATATGCGCTTGCATGCCATTGATTTCGAGCTAACGCGAGAATTTTTCCCGATCAATGAGGCTATTAAGAGGGCGATAGAAGTTATATTGCATTACCATGCTTACCGGGGGTAGAAGTCGAACGTGTTTACTGATTTTTTGTAGTGTGATCTTTTCCCACATTGCGGAAGCACAGTTGAGCGATTCCGTGCTAAGTACACCGTTTCATCGGTATTGGACGAAACAAAGGTTGATTCCAAAAGTTGGTGTCGGATCACAAGATCGGGCATTTTTCGAAGTAGGATTATACTGGCATCATATTTACAAACATCCACTTACACTGATGTCGAAAGGGCCCTATTGTACGGTCGACATTTTTATCGACGACAGCAATTTTCTGATAGGACCAAAATTAGGGTATGAATTTACGGCTGGGATGTTCGGTGCATCACTCGATGTAACATATTTTATTGATCAGAACTATGGACCCGAAAACTTGGATAGGAACGCCTGGGTCACTACCCCAAAAGTTGGAATTTCGATCCTTGGATTCGCTGATTTATTCTATGGTTACGAGATACCCCTCTCGAGCGAGCGTATATCTTCCATTTCAAGAAACAGGTTTTCGCTGACTTTCAATATCAATAAGGATTACTTTGACTTGAAAACAGCTCCTCGAAAACAACGAAATCTTTAATCAAGCTTCTCTTAATGGTCGACATGCCGCTAGGTGTCGAGAACTTAAGAATGTCTGAAAACGTACCGGATGGTTGACGTATCCATAATGTAAAGATCACAGTAAGCGCCACCACGATGCCCAACACCAGCGTAAGTTCTTTATATGTAAATCTTTTAATCATCTTTTATCCTTTTGACCAATGCCGTGCCACCGCTAAAAAGCGGGTTTTTCAGCTTAAAAACGAGTATTCGGGTGCCTGAATGTTCACTCCCGAACAATGAACTTTAACTTTCGTACAACTATTTACCGCGATTTTCAAGAAGGTTACACGTGCTTTATTGGAAAAGATTGAAGGCCACTGAACCTCTTTTCTCTTTAACTTTGTTGTCGAATCGGATAAATGAAATTTTTTGATCATGAAGAAAGTACTGCTCATCCTTGGATCCGTTGCCCTCTTCCTGTCACTGACGGCTTTAAAATTGACCGACACACCTGCTGAAGGAAGTGTAAAATGGATAACATTTGAAGAGGCGATTAAAAAATCCAAAACTGAAAAGCGACCAATATTCATCGATGTCTATACCGATTGGTGCGGATGGTGCAAGGTTATGGATAAGAACACTTTCAATGATCCGCAGGTAGCCAAATTGCTGAATGAAAAATTCTATGCTGTAAAATTTGACGCTGAGCAAAAAGAGGACGTCGTTTTTAACGGCAATACATTCAAATTCGTGGCTAGCGGGGCTAAAGGTTACCATGAACTAGCGGCAGCACTGCTTAATAATCAACTCAGTTACCCTACCGTAGTTTTTCTTACCGAAAACTTCGAAATGATTCAACCGCTGGCAGGGTATCGAAAAGCGCCTGAATTCCATAAAATTGCTCAGTTCATTGGAGAAGGTCACTATAAATCCGTGAAATGGACGGATTGGGAAGCGAAGTATTCCTCCCCGTATTAGCTTATCCGTTAAACGTTATCCGGCGCGATCAAAAATTCAAGCACATTGTTTTCCAACATCCAACTTTAAAAGAACCTTCCTTTTGATGAAAAACTCATTTACCTACAAGCACAATCGTTGCCGGCCTCACACGAATAACGATTAACGGATAA
>DASQTN010000265.1:0-8480 GCA_035641895.1 Chryseolinea sp.
CTTCACCGGTTCGCACTATCACAACAGCCACATTGCCGGATTTTCCATGCGTTATAAAGTTCTTTGCTCCATTCAGAACGAAATAATCTCCATCTCTCCTGGCAACAGATCGCATATTTGCCGAATCGGAACCGGTATTGGGCTCGGTAAGACCCCACGCTCCAATCCATTCACCCGTGGCAAGCTTCGGCAAATAATTTTGCTTTTGATCCTCACTTCCGAAAAGTAAAATATGGTTAGTGCATAACGAATTATGGGCGGCCATCGATAAACCGATCGAGCCATCGATTTTGGAGATTTCGATCAGCGCTGTAATATATTCGAGGTAACCGAAGCCTGAACCAGAATATTTTTCAGGAACTAAAATTCCCATTAATCCCATTGTACCCATCTTTTGAAACAATTCAAGAGGAAACTCTTGAGCCTCATCCCATACCATTGTGAAAGGTCTCATTTCCTTCGCGCCAAAGTCCTTTATCGATTGCGCGATCAATTTTTGGTTATCTGATTCTAAAAAACTTATCATCTGACTGGTTATAAATTCGACAGGAATGCAAAATTAGAACTTAAATAATAACTAACAAACGGATGTTAGTCCGTGTAAAGTCTCCGAGCCATACGGTTTTGGTCAGTTTGCGAATACAATAAAAATTATAATTTGGCGCTTCATAAAATTTCAAACATGAAAATAGCGGTTATAGGAACGGGTTACGTTGGTTTGGTTACAGGAACTTGTTTCGCAGAAACGGGCAACACTGTTACATGTGTTGACATTGATCAGGAGAAGATCAAAAAACTCCAGCAAGGTATCATCACTATTTATGAACCTGGCTTAGAACAACTTTTCGAACGCAATATCAAACAACAGCGGCTTTTTTTCACCACAAATCTTGAGGAAGGAATTCAGGGCGCAAAAATAATTTTTCTCGCATTGCCAACTCCGCCAGGCGAAGATGGCTCTGCCGACTTGAAATATATTCTTAAGGTTGCTGAAGATCTGGGACCATTACTGAAAGAGTACACAGTTTTGGTTGATAAGAGTACAGTACCGGTAGGAACTACTGAAAAAGTAAGGTCCAAAATTGCAACCCGCGCACAAGTGGATTTTGATGTTGTATCAAACCCTGAATTCTTGCGCGAAGGCGTCGCTGTGGACGATTTCATGAAGCCTGACCGGGTTGTGATTGGCACCAATTCTCCAAAAGCTCGCAAGGTAATGGAAGCGCTTTACGCGCCGTTTGTGAGACAAGGGAATCCAATCATTTTTATGGATGAAAAGTCTGCTGAGCTTACCAAGTATGCGGCAAACTCCTTTTTGGCGACAAAGATTACCTTCATGAATGAAATTGCTAATCTCTGCGAATTGCTGGGTGCGGATGTTGATTCTGTGAGAAAAGGAGTAGGTACTGATAGCCGTATTGGCAAACGATTTTTATTCCCCGGCATCGGTTATGGAGGCAGTTGCTTTCCTAAGGATGTTCAAGCCCTGGCAAAATCCTCGAAAGATGCAAAATATGATTTCAAGATCCTGAATGCGGTAATGGATGTCAATGAGAATCAAAAGACCCGGTTGATTCCTCAAATAAAAAAATACTTTAAAAACGAGTTAAAGGGAAAGACGATTGCTATCTGGGGACTAGCATTTAAACCCCACACTGATGATATTCGCGAAGCTCCAGCGCTTTATAACATTGAGGCGTTGTTAAAAGAAGGTGTAGTTCTTCAGGTTCACGATCCTGAAGGAATGGAAAATGTAAAAAAGGTTGTCGGAGACAAGGTGACATACTGCGAAACGCCCTACGACGCCGCCCAGGGCGCTGATGCAATATTCATTGCAACCGAGTGGCCGGAATTTCGAACGCCGGATTTTGATAGGCTTTCAGGCATTTTAAAGAACAAGTTAATTTTTGATGGTAGAAACTTATATGATTTAACGGTTATGAAAGAATTGGGCTATTCGTATTACAGCATTGGAAGGGAGGTCATTAATGGCTAAGCAACGGGTACTTATTACCGGAGGTGCAGGCTTCCTTGGATCGCATTTATGTGACCGGTTTATCAAAGAAGGTTTTCACGTAATCGCGATGGACAATCTGATCACCGGCGACCTTCGTAACATTGAACATTTATTTAAACATTCCGATTTTGAATTTTACCATCAGGATGTCTCTACATATGTGCACATCCCGGGGGAGCTTCATTACATTCTTCATTTTGCGTCACCGGCTAGTCCGATCGACTACTTAAAAATTCCGATTCAAACGTTAAAGGTAAGCTCTTTGGGTACGCACAATTTGTTGGGATTGGCAAGGGCAAAAAAGGCAAGAATTCTGGTAGCGTCTACTTCAGAAGTCTATGGAGATCCACTGGTGCATCCGCAGGTTGAGGAGTACTACGGCAACGTTAACCCTATTGGCCCAAGAGGAGTGTATGACGAAGCCAAGCGTTTTCAGGAAGCAATAACTATGGCTTACCACACGTATCATAACCTGGAAACCCGTATCATCAGAATATTTAATACCTACGGCCCGCGCATGCGTCTTAATGACGGCAGAGTTCTCCCTGCTTTCATCGGGCAAGCCCTGCGCGGAGAAGACCTTACTGTGTTCGGTGACGGAACACAAACCCGTTCTTTTTGTTATGTGGATGATGAAGTGGAAGGTATTTTTAGATTACTGATGTCAGATTACCGTTTACCAATGAATATTGGAAATCCAAATGAGATAACCATCGGGGATTTCGCGGAAGAAATTGTAAAGCTTACCGGTACAACACAAAAAGTGGTGTATAAACCACTACCACAAGACGATCCAAAACAGCGCCAACCGAATATTGAAAAAGCGAAGAAAATTTTAGGATGGGAACCAAAAGTGTCGCGAGCGGACGGATTAAGAATTACCTACGAATATTTTAAGTCTCTTCCAAAAGAGGTATTGTATCAAAGAGATCACAAAAATTTTGAAAAATACATCCGCTAACTGGAGCTAATGTCGAAAAAAAAAATACTAATAACAGGTGGCGCAGGATTTATTGGGTCACATGTAATCCGTCTATTTGTAAACAAATATCCGACGTACGCGATTGTTAATTTTGACAAGCTAACGTATGCCGGGAACCTTGAGAATCTCAGGGACATCGAACATAAATCCAACTACACATTTGTAAAAGGTGATATTCTGGATGTTGAATTTCTTTTTGAAACTTTCAAAAAATTTGAAATTGACAGCGTTATTCACCTTGCGGCCGAGTCTCATGTCGATCGCTCACTTCATAACCCTACAGAGTTCGCTGCCACGAATGTGATCGGTACATTGAATCTATTGCGTGTAGCGCAGGGGTCATGGCACGAAAATTTTGAGCACAAGCTTTTTTATCATATCTCGACAGACGAAGTGTACGGTACGGCTGAACATGGATCGTATTTTACAGAAGAAACACCAATTGATCCCCGCTCGCCCTACTCCGCCTCCAAGGCCAGCAGCGATCACTTCGTGAATGCTTTTTACAATAGTTTTGGATTGCCAACTATTATCAGCCGGTGCTCAAATAATTATGGACCGTATCATTTTCCTGAAAAGCTAATTCCATTGTTGATCAATAATATCCTTAATAATAAACCATTACCGGTTTATGGCAAGGGTGAAAACATCAGGGATTGGCTTTATGTGGAGGATCATGCTCGCGCTATTGACGCAATCTTTCACAAAGGCAAGACAGGCGAAGTATATAATATCGGTGGAAGTAATGAATGGAGAAATATTGATCTCGTGAATTTTCTTTGTCATCTTATGGATAAGAAGCTGGGGAAAGAGGAGGGCACCTGCGCAACTTTGATAACCTATGTTAAAGACCGGGCCGGCCATGATTTACGGTATGCAATTGACCCATCCAAATTGATTGGTGAAACCGGTTGGAGACCCGAGACCAGTTTTGAAGTTGGTTTGGAAAAAACGGTTGACTGGTTTTTATCGAATCAGGACTGGTTAAAGAATGTTACTTCGGGAGCCTATCTTAAATACTATAGTTCAATGTATCAGGGTCGGTAAACCGCCCCTAGTAATCGTTAATATATGAAAGGAATTATTCTCGCCGGCGGCTCAGGAACACGGCTTTATCCATTGACCCTTGCCATAAGTAAGCAACTTATGCCGCTGTACGATAAACCGATGATTTATTATCCACTATCAGTGCTGATGATGGCAGGCATCCGTGAAATTCTAATTATTTCGACGCCCCACGACCTGCCTATGTTTGAAAAGCTTTTAGGCGATGGGAAAAATCTGGGATGTTCTTTTTCATATGCCGTTCAGCCTAAACCAGAAGGGCTTGCACAAGCATTCGTCATTGGCGAGGAGTTTATTGGCAAAGAGAAGGTAGCCTTAATACTGGGGGATAATATCTTTCACGGATCAGGCCTGCAGAAACTTTTATCCACCATAGACCCTGATGGAGGGGTTGTGTTCGCCTATCACGTCTTAGATCCACAACGATACGGGGTGGTCGAATTTGATGAAAATCAAAACGTGATGTCAATTGAAGAAAAACCAACCGAGCCGAAATCGAATTACGCCGTTCCGGGTCTATATTTTTACGATAATGAGGTGATTTCCATTGCAAAAAGTCTAAAACCGAGTGCCCGGGGCGAGTTGGAAATTACTTCTGTAAATAATGAATACCTGAAAAGGGGTAAACTCAAGGTCGCACCCATGAGCCGGGGAACAGCGTGGTTGGATACTGGAACTTTTGATTCCCTTATGGATGCCGCAAATTTTGTCCAGGTGATAGAACACCGACAAGGGTTAAAGGTCGGATGTATTGAAGAAATAGCGTTTCGGAAGGGATTTATTTCGAAAACGCAGTTGTTAGAACTAGCTACCCCGCTTGAAAAAAGCGGTTATGGTGTTTATTTAAAAAATCTCCCAAAGTATATTTAAGGATGAACAAATTTGAGTTCATTTTTGCCGAAAAGTAAAAAAGGTATACTTTTGCGGAAGTTTCTGAATTGTATGCAGGGGGCGGCAAGTCCCCTTTTTGTTTGTAGAAACTTTTTAAATGGAAATTATTGAGGAAATCAAAAGGATAATTACGCGTAAATTAGCTGATCCAAGTCAGTTTCTTGTTGACGTAATTGTTAAAGGTCACAAAGGGCCCAAGAAAATCCTTATAATTATTGACGGTGATAAGGGAGTGACGATCGATGACTGCGCTAACCTGAGTCGCGAGATCTCAAAAGACTTTGATGATGTCCAGTTATTCGAGGACAGCTATATGCTAGAGGTTTCGACGCCTGGTTTAGATCAACCATTAAGGCTCGCCCGACAGTATTATAAAAACATAGGCCGGCGGATCAAGGTGGTTACTCAACAGCAAGCAATAGAGGGGAAGTTAATTGGCGTAGAAGAGGAACGGATCAAACTTGAGCAGGAGATTGGCGCTGGCAAACAACGGGAAACAAAAATTTTAGATCTACCATTTTCGGAAATTGATAAAACATTTGTGTTAGTAAGTTTCAAATAGAATACAACCATGGATGCACATGAATTAATTCAGTCGTTTGCTGAATTCGCAAAGCAGAAAAATATCGACAGACCTACCATGATCCGGATTCTGGAGGATGTTTTTCGTAACATGATTAAGAAAAAATTTGGGTCAGATGAAAAATTTGACATCATCGTGAATTCTGACAAAGGCGATTTGGAAATTTATCGTTTTCGCGAAATTGTAGATGACGATTCTGAAGACATTTGGGACTTCGACAAAATTAGCCTGTCAGAAGCCCATAAGATTGAACCCGATTTCGAGGTTGGCGAAGAAGTTTCAGAACAAATCTTTATTGATGATTTTGGACGCAGAGCTGTTACGACCGCTCGCCAAACTCTTATTCAAAAAGTAAAGGACCTGGAAAAGGACATTCTTTTTCAAAAGTATAAAGATATTGTAGGTGAAATTATAGCAGGTGAAGTATATCAGGTTTTAAGTCGCGAAGTATTATTGACTGATGCGGAAGGAAATGAGGTTTCGATTCCACGCAACGAACAAATTCAAAAGGACCGCTATAGAAAAGGCGAAAACGTAAGAGCGATTGTCCACAAAGTAGATATGGTAAACGGTAATCCAAAGATTATTCTTTCTCGGACTTCACCGGTTTTCTTGGAAAGACTTTTCGAACAGGAAGTCCCAGAGGTGTATGATGGATTAATAACCATAAAGAAGGTGGTGCGCGAGCCTGGCGAACGGGCAAAAGTTGCTGTTGAATCTTATGACGATCGCATTGACCCTGTTGGTGCATGTGTCGGTATGAAGGGATCTCGGATTCACGCGATTGTGAGAGAACTGCAGAATGAAAATATCGATGTTATAAACTATACGGAGAACCTTGAGTTGTACATTCAACGTGCGTTAAGTCCAGCAAAGATCGGTTCCATTAAAATCGATAAGGATAATGGAAGGGTTTCCGTATACCTGAAACCCGATCAGGTATCACTTGCAATTGGTAAGGGAGGCTTAAACATTAAGCTTGCCAGCCGATTGGTTGGCTATGAGATAGATGTATTCCGCGAATTAGCAGAAGGTCAATCTGAAGAAGACGTAGACCTGAATGAATTTTCTGACGAAATTGAAGGTTGGGTAATTGATGAACTCAATCGAATTGGTTTGGACACGGCAAAAAGCGTATTAGCGCTATCAAAAGAGGAGTTGGTTCGGAGGACGGACCTCGAAGAGGAGACGATTGACGGCGTCTTGAATATTTTGAAGAAAGAATTTGAATAAAACCTTTTGCAAGGCTTGTTAACCGCGTTAACGACGGGTTATATTTTAGTTCTAAGGCTATTTTAGGTTTTATTGTTTTTAAAAAACAGGCATATTTGGGTATGGCAGAAGAAAAATTGATCAGGTTGAGTCAGGCAGCGAGGAAGCTCAATGTTGGCCATAATACCATTCTGGACTTTTTGTTGAAAAAAGGTTTTGAAGTGGAAAATAATCCAAATGCTAAACTTACGCCCGAACAAATTACACTTTTGTCAAAAGAGTTTGCTTCTTCAGCAACAGAAAAATTAGAAGCTTCAGGACTTTCTATCGGTGTAAAACACGTTGATGCTCATCTTGATACTGAAAAAGAAACAGTTAAGAAACGGGTCGAAGATGAGGAGAGCAACATCATGATTAAAAACTTAGGATCGAAAGATCTTAAGGCCAAGGAAGAATCTAAGCTTGAGAAAGTCGAACGCGAAAAACCTAAGCTGGAGGGGATAAAGGTAGTCGGCAAGATTGAACTTGAAAAGAAGCCGGTAGTGAAAGAGGAGGAACCTGTTATTGAGAAGAAACCGGAACCAGTTGTTGAAATTCCACAGAAAGAGGAGCCAAAGAAAGAGGAACCGAAAGTCGTCGAGGTACCGAAAATTGAGATTGCGGCAGTGACAGAAAAACAGCCGGAGCAGGAGTTGATCAAAGCCCGAGCGGACAAACTTCAAGGGCTTAAGGTTGTGGACAGGATCCAGCTTCCGGTAGAGAAAGAAAAAAAGAAGGATGCGCCCGTGGCGTCTTCCGATACGCAAAAGGATAAAGCCAAGAGACCACGCAAAAGGATTTCGTCCTTTGAAAATCAGCAGGGTCAACAGTCTCAACCAGGCCAGCAAGGCCCCCCGAAAGGACCAAGACCACAACAGCCACCACAACGCAGAAATGCTCCGCCTCCGCGGGTGCAAAAAGCTGAACCCACAGAAAAAGAAATTCAAGATCAAATCCGGGCAACATTAGCCAAGCTTAGCGGCGGAAACAAAAAAGGTACTGGTGCCAAGTATAGAAAAGAAAGACGTCAGGCAAACGTCGATGCACAAGAGCAACAATTAATTCAGGACCAAGAGGCATCCAAGACGCTCAAGGTAACAGAATTTATTTCTGCCAATGACCTTGCGTCGATGATGAACGTTTCCGTCAATGATGTTATTTCAACATGCTTGAGCCTGGGAATGTTCGTTTCAATTAACCAACGTCTGGATGCGGAAGCCATTACGGTTATTGCCGACGAATTCGGTTATGCCGTACAGTTCACGTCTGCGGAAGAAGAATTGGATATGGAAGCGGAGGAGGATGTAGATGAAGACTTACTTCCTCGTGCACCTATTGTTACGATAATGGGCCACGTCGATCACGGGAAAACTTCCCTTCTGGATTATATCCGAAATACAAAGGTTACGGCATCTGAAGCGGGAGGTATCACACAGCACGTGGGAGCATATGATGTTATGACCAAGAGCGGTCATAAGATTGCCTTCCTTGACACGCCGGGCCACGAAGCCTTCACTGCTATGCGAGCCCGTGGTGCTAAGCTAACAGATATCGCAATCATCGTGGTCGCTGCTGATGATGACGTCATGCCTCAAACTAAAGAAGCTATCAATCACGCTCAAGTGGCAGGTGTACCAATAGTTATTGCCATTAATAAAGTTGATAAACCATCGGCGAATCCAGAAAAGGTT
>DASQTN010000266.1:0-3972 GCA_035641895.1 Chryseolinea sp.
ATGAAAGTTTCAAACTTTCGGGAAGTTATCCGTAAACTACTGTAACATCTTGTCGACCCCTGCGTCTTGACTTTGAATTTGACTGAATGAATCTTGAAGCTTTCCAAAACCGGGTTTTACCTGTCAAAAACAAGCTTTTTCGCTTTGCCCTGAAATTTCTTGGCAATGAGGAGGAGGCGAAGGATATCGTGCAGGAGGTATTTATCCGGGTTTGGAATGGTCGCGAACAGATGAATGAGATTCAGAATTGGGAGGCCTGGTGTATGCGCATCACCAAAAACCTTTCTCTTGATCGCATTCGTTCCGTGACCAGAAAACAAACGCAGCCGATTGAAGAGGGCTATCATATTCTGCAGGAAAGCTTGTCGCCCCATGAGTCAACGGAAATACGGGAGAGTATGAATCGAATTGATCAGTTTATTGCAGCCTTACCTGAAAAACAACGTCAGGTTATACACCTGCGGGATGTAGAAGGGTATAGCTACAATGAGATCTGTGAGATTTTAGAACTGGATATGAACCAGGTAAAAGTGAACCTTTTCAGGGCACGCAATGCAGTACGCGAAAAATTTATAAAGATCAATGCGTATGGACTTTAAGAACATGGAAGACCTGCTGAAAAAATATTGGGACTGCGAGACGACGCTCGAAGAAGAAACGCAACTGCGCGAATACTTCGGTGGCAAAAATATCCCGGATCAATGGAAGGAGACCGCCGCAATGTTCCGGTACTTTGAAGAAACGAAAAAAAAATCACTCAACGATTTAGCTTTCGAAGGCCAGGTCATACATAAGATTAATGCTCCTAAACAAAGTAAAGTTGTACGGCTGGTCTATAATAGTATGCGAATTGCAGCCGGCCTTGCCGTTGTCCTTGCAGCGACCTGGTTTATTAGAAATGAAATACGGGAAACTACGCCGCAAGCAGTGGTCGATACATATGATGATCCAAAACTTGCCTTTGAGGAGACAAAAAAGGCATTGCTTATGATTTCCAAAAGCTTTGGCACTGCGGAAGCGCAGGCACGAAAAATAAATTTATTCAACGAAGCCAAGGAAGAAATTCAAAGAGAAAACTGATGCATCAAATTTTCTCTCACACCTCACACATAGAACTTAGATCAACGAATTAAGATTTTAAAAAAATTAATATGAAAAAGATAATCGTAGCCGGCGCATTGCTGATTGTAATGAACGGAGCATTTGCTCAAGACGCCATTTCAAAATTCTTCAGTAAATATCAAACCGACCAGTCCTTTAGCTCAGTTACGGTTTCTAGTAAGATGTTCGGACTGTTCACCAATATGGAGGCTGATACACCAGAAGACAAAGAAATACTTGAAGCAATAAGCAAGTTAAAGGGCCTGAAAATTTTGGCAAAAGAAGATGCGAGAACCGCCCGTGACTTGTACAAAGAAGCATTTCAATTAATTCCCGTTAAAGAGTACGAAGAACTTATGGCCGTTCGCACGGACGATAAGGATATGAAATTTTTCATCAAGGAAACCGGTGGAAAAGTTTCTGAACTTCTGATGGTTGTTGGCGGCAATGAACAGTTTATGGTGATGAGCTTGTTTGGCGAAATCGACTTGAAGCAAATTGCCCGCATTGGAAAAAAGATGGATGTAAAAGGCTTGGAACATCTGGAAAAAATGCACGACGGCGACAAAAAACCTTGATTTTTTAAGGTGCCAATTAGAAGACGAACAATTGGCACCTTTTCTATTTTTTCTCAGGAAACTAAAACAAACTCTTAACGTTGCAGCAAATATGAAGTACACCATATTGGTCCTTTTAACCTGTCTCACGCTTTCCGTACAAGCGCAAAGCAAAACCACGGAGAACCTCCACAAAAAATATAACGATTCAATGGCGCTGTTCTTTTACAATAACACATTGCGCATGATCAATCAAACAGATGATAAAGAATTTGACGCTTTGATCAAAGACATTGAGAAGATGAAACTTCTGATAATTAAACAAGCAGATTTTAAAAAGGATGATTATCAGAAATTGATAACTGATTACAAATCTGAATCATTCGAAGAAATGATGACAAGTCGCCACAATGGAAAAAATTTTGATGTGTACATGAAAGACGGTAATTCGAAAGGAATGATCGTTGCGGTGAATGATTCTGAAAATTTATATTTGCTGGATATTGTTGGCAGTATTCCATTAAACAAAGTGACGCAGCTTTTCAGTAGAATTGATGAAAGCACTGAAATCGGAAAAAAGATTCAGGATTTCACAAAACATGAGCATTAATTGTAATTACTCATTTACGTAGTCGACATATATTTGAGTAAATAAAATTAGGTGGAAACAGTTTTATCAATTACGAATCTTACAAAAAAATTCCGGCGGCTCACCGCGGTCAATAATCTGAACCTGGAAGTAAAACGGGGTCAGGTTTTTGGTATGCTCGGCCCGAATGGTAGTGGGAAAACCACGACCCTGGGCATGCTGATGAGTGTGATCAATCAAACGTCCGGATCCTATAGTTGGTTTGGCGAACCTCCCACAAATGATGTCAGGAAGAAAATCGGAGCCGTGTTAGAACATCCTATTTTTTATCCTTACCTCAGTGGACAAAAAAATCTGGAACTTAACGCGATGATCAAACAATGTCCTCCCGAGAATATACCTAATGTATTGGAGCTGGTGGAACTGTCCGATCGTAGGGACGATAAATACAAAACGTATTCGCTTGGAATGAAGCAACGACTGGCAATCGCGTCAGCACTGTTAAATGATCCTACAGTTCTTATTTTGGACGAGCCTACGAATGGACTTGATCCAATGGGGATTGCCGAGATACGTGAGTTGATAAAAAAAATTGCAGCGAATGAAAAGACTATCATTTTGGCAAGTCACCTGTTAGACGAAGTTCAAAAAGTTTGTTCGCATTTCGCTATTCTCAGGAAAGGAAATCTTATTCACACCGGGCCGGTTGAAGAAGTTAGTAAAGGTAAAGAGACCATAGAAGTACGCGCCGATACGGAACGGTTGAATGAATTACTGATGAAGTTTGGCGGAACCTCGTCGCTGGCACGCGAGAACGGATATTATGCCGTTACACTTCACGATAACTTTCGCAGCAAGGATCTGAACCAGTTTTTATTTGAAAATGGTGTGGTTGTGGACCATCTGGTGACGAAGAAAAAAAGTCTCGAGAAAATGTTTTTGGAAATACTGGCGGAAGCAAACCCATAGCAGGATGTTGCATTTACTAAGAATCGATCTTAAAAAGATGACGAGCTACCGCACGTTTTGGGTAGTGTGCGGATTATATTTTCTAACGCTCGGATTCGGCGCAGCCAGCGGAATGGAATTTTTAAAATGGCTGGCAAACCTGTTCGACAACTTTGGAGAAAAGCTAAACATCAGCAGAATTCCATTATATCATTTTCCAGATGTTTGGATGAATCTTATTTGGTTTGGGGGATTATTGAAAGTCGTATTATCGATTATGGTAGTTATATCCATAACAAATGAATTTACCTATCGCACGCTTCGTCAAAATGTTATCGATGGGTTAAGCCGTACCGAGTTCTTGATTTCGAAAATTCTCACCAATGTTTTGTTGAGTCTGATGAGTGTGGTGATGCTTTTTGTTATTGGATTGGGAACGGGGATGATCTATAGTCCCTCTATCGAAATCAGTCGGATCCTTACCGACCTGGAGTTTTTTCTTGCTTACTTTCTTGAAATATTTTTCTTTTTATCGTATGCGTTGATGTTGGGAATCTTAATTCAGCGATCTGGACTTACGATTATTTTCCTGCTGCTTTCTCAAATGATAGAATCTATCATCACAGCAAATCTTGACGACTATCTTCCCGGGATAATACCGTACTTTCCCATGCGCTCAATCTGGAATCTTATCGACTTTCCATTGCCGCGATATGCATTTCAGGAAATCAGAGATTACCTCACTTTTGCCTCTGTCATAACCGTGATTGTGTGGAC
>DASQTN010000267.1:0-3167 GCA_035641895.1 Chryseolinea sp.
GGAGGAAGATCAAGTTATTCCGTTTTCAGAAGCAGTGCTTCGTGTATTTGATCGGTATGGAGAGCGAA
Organism: Chryseolinea sp.; assembly: GCA_035641895.1. GTDB lineage: Bacteria > Bacteroidota > Bacteroidia > Cytophagales > Cyclobacteriaceae > Chryseolinea. The sequence continues at coordinate 69 of DASQTN010000267.1, forward strand.
ACCGTCGCATGAAAGCCAGAATGAAATTTCTACTAAATGATATCGGACTGGAAAAGTTGATGGCGTTGGTCGAGGAAGAAAGAACAGCTCTAAAAAACAAATCATATAAAATTGATATCAACATTCTGCCGGAACCAGCGCTTCCGCCGGTTATTGTCGCAGAAGAGGTGGTCATCCCTAATGAACACAAATATCAATTATGGAAGGAAACCAATGTGTTTGAACAAAAGCAAAAAGGGTTCTTTGGAGTTTATGTCAAACTTACGTTGGGAAATATGTCCTCGAAATTGTCCAGACAGTTTGCTGATGTTATAGACTTATATGCGTCTCCTGAATTCAGGATTACTGTCAATCAGGGATATCTCCTTCGCTACGTCCGTCCTGAAGCTTTAAAATTGTTATATCTGGCGTTGGACAAATTAGGATTGGCTGAACCTGGGTTTGATAGCGTTGCTGATGTGACAGCCTGCCCCGGAACGGATTCCTGTAACCTCGGTATTTCCGACAGTACCGCCATTTCAGTAGAGCTTGAGAAAGTAGTTCGTGAAGAATTTCCTGGCCTGCTTTCTAATCAGGATATCAAAATTAAAATAAGCGGCTGCCCGAATTCTTGTGGACAGCATGGACTTGCCAGCATTGGACTTCATGGCAGTACTATAAAAGACAAACAGGGTAAGGTGCTGCCGGCATTGGTCGTATTGCTGGGCGGCGGTAAATTGAAGGGTGGCGAGGGGATTATCTCCGATAAGATTATTAAGATTCCAAGTAAGCGTGGGCCCCAGGCGTTGCGTCTCCTGTTGAATGATTATGAGGAAAATAGCGCAGATGGTGAATACTATCATGATTATTTTAAACGACTGGGTAGAAATCATTTTTACCAGTTGCTTAAGCCTCTTGGCGACGTCGTCTCAACGCAACCGGATGAGTACATTGACTGGGGTCAGGATAAAAATTTTATTTTACATACTGCCGTAGGTGAGTGCGCAGGCGTAATGATCGACCTTGTTGCCACGTTGCTAAATGATTCCGAAGACAAGTTGAAGTGGTCGAAAGAAGCGTACGATAAGAAACAGTACGCTGATTCCATCTATCACAGTTATAGTGCATTCATCAATACAGCAAAGTCATTATTGCTTGTACGTGAGATCAAACCTAGCACACAGATCCAGACAATCCTCGATTTTCAGAAACAGTTTATTGACACTGGCTCGTTTGAATTTCCGGGAAATTTCAAAGATTTTGTGCTAAGCATCAACAAGAACGAACCCTCGGATAGTTTCGCCCTGTCTTATCTGACAGAATCCGCGAAATTCCTCGACCAGGTTCTGGCTTATCGTTCTACGGAAAAAGAAGTAATGGAGAAATGACACCATCAATTTTTACATTGCATCGATCTCCAAGTCTAACGCTGGTAGGGGCTGGACCCGGTGATCCTGACTTAATAACCCTGAAAGGTATCAAGGCAATAAAAGCAGCAGATGTTGTTTTATATGATGCACTTGTGTCAGTGGAGATTGTTCAATTAATACCTCCGGGTGTTCCCGCCTTGTCTGTAGGCAAGCGGGCTGGTTCGCATGAATTTACTCAGGACAACATAAACGAACTGATCGTTGAGTTTGCTTATTTATATGGTCATGTAGTGAGGTTGAAGGGTGGTGATTCGTTCGTCTTCGGCCGAGGATCGGAAGAGTTGGCGTACGCCGAATCACACGGCATTCGTACGTCGGTTGTGCCCGGTGTGAGTAGCGCCATAGGTGTTCCCGCAAGCTTAAACATTCCCGTAACTGCACGCGGTATAAGCGAAAGTTTTTGGGTAGTGACGGGCACAACAAAGTCCGGTGAAATTTCCGGCGACGTTGCTTTGGCGGCCCAATCTAAGGCTACCGTTGTTATTTTAATGGGATTGAACCGGATAGGGGATATCATGAAATTATTTGCCGCGCATGGAAAAAGTGAAACGCCGGTTGCAGTGATTCAGAATGGAACTTTACCCAATCAAAAAAATGTGATAGGTACTGTTTCTACAATTTCAGGAATGACATCCATTGAGCAAGTGGGACCTCCTGCACTGATAATAATCGGGGAGGTTGTACGGTACGCAAATGCGTTAAACGAAATTACGAGGGAAGCCTCGATGGCAACAGTCAGGCTATAGGTCAACTTAACACGATGGAACGCAATAACTTATTCCCCGTCTTTTTAAAGTTAGAATCACTGGAGACGCTGATTGTGGGAGGAGGTCATGTTGGGCTGGAGAAATTGACTGCCATCTTAAAAAACAGTCCGACTGCCAGGATTTCACTTGTTGCAAGAACCATACAAGAGCCTATAAAAGAATTGGCTGCTCAACATGCTAACGTGACGCTGTTCGAGCGCAATTTCAAATTATGGGATCTCTGGAACAAAGATTTGCTTATTCTTGCAGCTAATAACCGAAGCCTTCACGAGACGATTCGCAAATTTGCACGGACACGCCACCTACTCATTAACGTTGCCGATACACCTGACTTATGTGACTTCTACCTGGGTTCCGTTGTAACCAAAGGGAATTTGAAAATAGGCATTTCAACCAATGGCAAATCACCGACAATTTCGAAACGGATGCGTGAATATCTTGAAGAGGCGCTGCCGGAGGAAACCAATGAACTGCTTGAAAATATGAACAAGATCAGGGAGCAGATCAAGGGTGATTTCAATCACAAAGTAAAAGTTTTAAATGAAGTGACTTCATCGTGGCTGAAAACTGATCAAGTTGCACGGTAGCTAGTTCCGTTTTGCGTTCAGTAGAAAAAGCGATGGAATTTTTTCCGTTCCGCTTAACACTTTAGAAACAAGATTTCCCAGCGCCGGACCATGTTTGAAGCCATGGCCTGATCCACCTCCCAGCACAAATGCGTTTCGTGTTTCTGGAAGTAAATCAAAAACAAAATTTCCATCAGGTGAATTTTCATAAGGACAAACCCTACTTTCCAGGATTGGCGCATTCTTTAGACCTGGAAAACGATGTGCGATAAACGCTCGCGCTTTCCTCAATGTCTCGGGATTGTGTATGTGATCGTCTGACGTTGGATTAAATGCTTCCCCGCGAATGTCTACACC
>DASQTN010000268.1:0-2702 GCA_035641895.1 Chryseolinea sp.
CAGAGGGAAATGAAATCAATCGTCGCCTCCAGAACACCGCCGATGAATTAGATAATGTTGTCACTTCTATTACAAAGACCATTGAGCGAAGTGAGAGGAAAATTCCCAAAGTAAAAGATTGAGTAGAGCTCATGTTACGCAGGCCCACAAGAAATAACTACAAGCATACGACCGCTCAAAAGGCGGCATATTAATTTCGGCGTTCTTCTTTGCTTATATTGGAAGGCTTGACCATAAATCAAACTTTATTAATTAGCGAATGCTATGATCCGCGAAATCGACAATTACTTTCTTCAAAAAGACGAGCCAACCAAGAGTTATTTGCTTACCCTAAGGGATCTTATCCTTCACTACGATAAGAATATTACAGAAGTGTGGCAATACAAAATGCCGTTCTATTGTTACAACGGAAAAAGGTTTTGTTATCTCTGGGTTCATAAAAAATATAATCAACCTTACCTTGGAATTGTCGACGGAAAGGAAATAAATCATCCTGATCTGATAACGGAGAAGAGAGCACGCATGAAAATAATGTTGTTTGATCCGATGAAAGATGTTCCCCTTAAAACCATTCATGTTGTTCTTCGGAAGGCAACGAGTCTTTATAAGTAGATATTGGGATTCGATTGAGCTTAGTGAACAGGGATAATCGAAAACGCAGGAAACTGTTAGTTTTTAGTTCTCGTGAGATTCAAATACCCAACAACACCTTTTTTGCGACACCGACGCTAACGAAGTGTTGTAAATTTTCAACCATCATTACCTTGAAAATTTTCTAACAAATAAACCGCTAATAGTGCATTAAGGCCATTGCTGTACTTCCTTTTACAGTAGGGTAATTTGGGAAACTAAAAATTGCACACCACACATTTTGAACCTAATATTAACCAACTCCAATCCCTAACCCTTTCATCTATGAGTTTAAAACTCTTCTTTAATTCAATACTAAATCTCAGAAGTTTAGTCGTATCGGTCGCTTTTCTTCAGGCGATTTTTGTTGCCGGTCAATCCCTGGAACCTGTCGGCATATTCGCACATCATCAGGATGTCGGTAGTCCAAAGTTGAAGGGATCTGTTGTCTATGACAAGGAAAATCAAACCTATACCATTTCAGGTGCAGGAAAAAATATGTGGGCAACGGAGGACCAGTTTCATTTTCTGTGGAAGAAGGTCAAGGGTGATTTTATCATCAGGGCTTCCGTAAAATTTATTGGAAAAGGCACCGACCCTCATCGTAAGATAGGTATTATCGCCCGTGACCAATTGACGCCAGATTCAAAATACGTTGATGCATGTGTTCATGGCGACGTGTTGACGTCCTTGCAATATCGATCAAATGATGGCGATTCAACTGATCAGGTGGAACTTTCGACTTATCATCCTACCGAGATTGAATTAGAGCGTGTAGGCAATACGTTCACTTTTTCAGCTGCAGTATTTGGCGAACCGTATAAGTCGGTGACCAAAGAAATTGCACTGAACGAGGAGGTATACGCCGGACTTTTCATCTGCTCGCATCTCGAGGGCGTAATGGAGAAAGCCATTTTCAGCAATGTGCAGATTATTATTCCCGCGGCGAAGAATTTTGTGCCCTACCGTGACTATATCGGGAGCCATCTTGAAATAATGGATGTGACCACAGGCCACAGAAAAATTTTGCATAGTGCTCCTAACTCTTTACAAGCACCAAACTGGACTTCAGATAATAAATATCTGATCTTCAATTCCCTTACACCCGGGCAGAATTTACTGTATAAATATGATCTTGCTAGCGGTGCCATCACAAAACTGAATACTGGGTTTGCCGATCAAAACAATAATGATCATGTATTGTCATACGATGGAAAAATGTTGGCGATCAGCAATCACGTGGGGGAAAAAAGGACGTCGACCATTTTTGTGTTGCCAGTAGGCGGATCGGATACTCCAACTAAAATCACCTCTGAGGAGAACGGTCATTCTTATTTGCATAGCTGGTCTCCTGACAACAAAAAACTTGTGTTTACTGGGCAGCGGAACAAGGAATGGAATATTGTGTCCATCGATATTGCAACGAAGAAAGAAACTATGCTAACGGAAGATGCCACTCTGGATGACGGTCCCGAGTACAGTCCCGATGGAAAGTACATCTATTTTAATTCTGTGCGAACAGGGACGATGCAGTTGTGGCGAATGAAGCCCGATGGCAGTGAAGAGGAGCAGGTAACTTTTGATGAATACAATAACTGGTTCCCTCATTTTTCTCCTGATGGAAAATGGATTTTATATGTTGCCTTTCCGAAGGATATTGATCCAACCAGCCATCCATTTTACAAAAAGATTTATCTGAGACTGATGCCAGCTGCAGGCGGAATTCCAAAAACTATCGCGTACATCTACGGTGGACAAGGAACCATCAATGTCCCAAGCTGGTCGCCTGATAGTAAAAAGATTGCTTTTGTGAGTAACTCAAAGCTAGATCTTCCAAATAAATAATACGGGCCGGGCCGACCTGACGGTGGTTTTAGTAATTGGGCTAAAGCCCGCTTTGATTAAAATAAAATTACCACGGCCTAAAGGCCGCGGTAATTTGTTAGTCCCCTGTCTGGATACTTGGGCTAAAGCCCACTTTTGCTGAAAATGAAGTTGCCCCGGCCTTAAGGCCGGGGCAACTTCATTTTCAGCAAAAGTGGGCTTTAGCCCAAGTATCCAGACAGGGGACT
>DASQTN010000269.1:0-3794 GCA_035641895.1 Chryseolinea sp.
TCTGAGTGCCTCGTAAATCTTTTCACTCATCAACGCCTCTGCAGAAGGACCTAGTTCAGAAGGAATGCAATAAATAATTTTATCGATATCAGCTACATAAAGTAATGCAACGCACATAGGGCAAAGTTCGGCCGTTGAGTATAGGGTACAACCCTCCAGAGACGCCATACCAATGTTTTTATACGCTTCTGTTACTGCAGTCATGGCCGCATGAGCGAAAGGATCATTAAAATGTATTGATTTATCCAACCCCTCACCTATTACCTTTCCCCCTTTTACAATCAAACTGACAGATAGTAAGCGTCTATCGTTTCCTTTACCCGATTTATGTAAGTCTAAAGCCCTTCGCATAAGTGAATCATTCTCCGCTGTCATTCCGCCCTTTAGCTCTACTAAACGCGTGTCGCTTAACCAGCGCTCCTCATTATTTTTTTCTGCGGTATGATTAGCATAACCTCCGAAGAAAAGCAACGACAACAGTATGGAAAATCGTGCGATGTCCATTATGAATAATACTTACCTACTGCCTCGGGCTGATATGTAACTTTTAAAAGTTCAAATTGCCCGAGGCCGGCTGGCACCTTCCATGAAACTATATCTCCGCGTTGCTGACCCAGCAATGCAATTCCGATTTCTGAAAATACAGAAATCTTGCTTTGCCGACTATCGGCATCCTTCGGGTACGCAATTGTCAATTCAGCCTCCTTGCCGCTTGAAAGGTCTCTTACCAGCACTCTTGAATCCATTGTGACCACACTATTTGAAATATTTTCCGGCGGTAACATTTTTGCACTCATTAAGGCATTATATAATCGTTCCACGATTTGAGGCATCGTAGCTCTTAAGGAAGCAAATTCCATAAGACCAACAAGCCTTTGATAATCATTAACGGTGACTAGCATTTGTTTCATATCATATGTAATTGTATGGAAGTGTCTTACAGTATCTGTGCCACGATATCATCCCTTATAAGGTCGCAGGAGCACTATTTAAGTAACGTGGGTGGTCTGAACTTACCCAGTGGATAAATTATACCCACTCAACCCTTCAAGATTTACGGTTCAGCGAGGTAAAGTTACTTCATAAAGACAACCTCGGCTTTCTTATGAAAATTTGAAAAACAAATTTTCGGAATTGAAAATAAATAAGAATACAAGGCACTCTTTACTACTAATCACAACCATCATTCAAAAAAATAACTTAAGGTAAATAAAGCAGAGATCTCTTACATAATAGGGATTAACCGCGCGGCACGCACAAAATTTGATGTTGTTCACTTTGTTTCATTCAATAAAAATTCATCACTTGATAATTCTGTTTACAATAGCCTGGACCCTGGGTCCAATGAAAAGTATCGCGGGAATTACGACAGCATAAGCTGTCGCCCAGGACCGTGTCCATATTTCTAAGAAAGCTTCAATGAAGCCAATATTAATACTGACTAATGTGAATGAAATTATTCCGGTCGTCACCACTCCCATAAGGAGTGCAAAAACCAATCGCTGTTTTAATTGCGTGTTCATCGTTGTGAGTTTTACAGTTAAAATTTGCCGGCTACCGTTGAAAAAGGTTCACCGGTAATTTATCCTGCTATTTGTCAATCGCTCGGGTCACACTAACGTGATGACCACATTGATGTTCCCACGTGTAGCTTTTGAATAGGGACAAATTTGATGGGCGTTGTCCGCAATTGCCTGAGCAACCTCACGATCCAAACCTGGCAGGCTTACATTATGCCGCGCCTGAAGAGAATAAGATTCGCCATTAGATACGAGATCCACTTCCGTGTCAACAGCCGCTTCAGCAGGAAACCTGACCTTCATTTTACCTGCAGAGATTTTCATTGCCCCAATGAAACATGCAGACCAACCAGCTGCGAACAACTGCTCAGGATTGGTGCCGTTGCCTGGCGTCCCCGGCACCGAAAGCTTGATGTCAAGACGACCATCAGAGGTCCTTGACGAACCTCCGTCTCTGCCTCCGGTCGTATGTGTTTTACCAGTGTACAGCACACTTTCTTGCTGAGTAATTTTCTTTTTTTCTACGATTTGAGTTTCCATATGCTTTGTGTTTATAAGTTTTTGTTTCGTTAGTTCAGTTCAAGGCCGTTCAGTGCCAATACGGCTTTGTCAGCCTGACTCAGGAATGTATTGTAAAGGTGTTCCGCAGAGGCTACCGGCACTTCGTACCGATCGATGGCCAGGCTCTGTAAGAGCGCGATAGCAACCTCTTCCGGAGAAATCTTTTGGACCGAATGAAAATCTTTCGCAAATTCAGTATCGACAAACGGTGGCATCAACTCAAACACCTTGACGTTTGAATCGCGCTTGAGACTGAGCCGCAACGCCTGCGTGTACGAGTGAAGAGCGGCCTTGCTTGCACTATACGTAGGGAGCGCGAGGCCAGGGGCAAACGCAACGACTGAAGAAACGTTGATGATGGCGGATTCCTTTTGGCTTTTCAGCAGAGAAATTAATTTATTCGTGAGGCTTAGCACCGCGAAATAATTGGTCTCCATTTCTTCACGCGCTATTGCAGCACCGTTTTGCGATTTGCTTACATCATGAATAACGGCTCGCCCTGCGTTGTTCATTAGAACATTTAGTCGCGGAAAGTTTTTGTAGATAGTATCAACCAATTGATCCACGTCTTGGCCGCGCGTCACATCGGCCACGACTAAATGTACGTTGTTCAATTTCCCCGCGGCCGCTTCTAATTTTTCTTTGTTGCGCCCAACGAGGATTACCGTATTGCCTAACTCGGAGAGCAGTCTTGCGGTTTCAAAACCAATCCCCGAGCCACCGCCCGTGATCAGTATAGTGTTGTTTGAAATATTCATTTTTTTAGTTTTTATTTATTAGACCGATCGGTCTTTTTTTGTTCAAAAAAATCACAAAGTCTTTATGTCGTTTGTTAAAAGATCAACAATGGTTTTCATTATTCCTTTGTTGTTAGTTACTCTTGCCGCGAATATGCCACCTTCAACCATCGTGAACATTTTGACTGCGAAAGTGCTTGCGTCGGTTCGCTTGTCAAGTTCACCTGCCGCCTGCCCTTCTTCAATTACCCTGGCAATGCGTTGTTGGCTCTTTCTTATCATTTTTGCGACCCGTTGTTTGAGTTCGGGGTTAGTGTCATCCGCCTCCGTGCCAAAGTTGAGAAGCGGACATCCTCCCATTTCATTTGGGGCGAGATTGTCATGATAATAATTCAGGATGCCAAACAACTTTTCACGTGCCGTTGCTTTTCCGACCGTGGCCCGATCGAGTCCACTCGAAACGATACCAGTCAGGTAATCAAAAACCTCCGCGCAGATCTCGTCTTTGCTATTGAAATTCCCATAAATCCCTCCTTTGGCCAATTTTGTTGCCTCCATCAAATCCGTAATAGATGTCCCTGCGATTCCCTTTTTATTAAAGATGACAGCAGATTGTTCTATAATAAAACGTCTGGTTTTCTCTGACTTCGTCACGATTTTATATTTTAGACCGATCGGTTTATTCTTAATACGATGGTTTGGACCATTTGGTTTACATTGCCGTAAAGAAATTTTTAAAAGTTGATTATCTAAGTGATTTCAAGCTTTCATTGTCAAAGTAGCTCGTAGTTTCCGCCACGATCGACTTCATAAGCTCACCCGCTTTTTTGTGCTTCAATATGGGTGCAATCTGACCGCCCCAGAATAAGATCATATCCCATTTCTTTTGTTCATTGGCCGCCACGTTGAGACTAGACATAAATTGCCGTTGCAGGGGAAAGGGTAAAAAACTTTTTTCCTGATTGACCAGGTCTTT
>DASQTN010000270.1:0-10772 GCA_035641895.1 Chryseolinea sp.
CCTCAGAAAGGTGCTGGCGAAAGTCCTCAGATCTACGACTTAAAAGCGCTTCAGGAGACGCAGGAAAAGGAGATGATCATTAAAACGCTTCATGAGGTTCGTTTCAATAAGTCGAAAGCGGCGCGGATCCTTAACATAGACCGTAAAACTCTTTATCTAAAAATAGAAAAGTACGGGATTGAGTAAGGCGTTTTGCCTGACGAGGTATTAATTTGACTGAAGCGAATTAACCCGGATAGAATGCATCAATTTTGCCACTTCATCTCTCGCTTCGATAATTTCCTCTATTAAGGTTGCAATGGATGTTCCTTCAACAATTTCATTTTCAATGTCATGAAGTTTAGCCGACAGCCTGATCGCACCCATTTGTCCTACACGGCCCGCAAGCTTGTGAACAATTTCCCGCAGAACTTGAGCTTCCGGATTTTTTAAACCATCGTTCAGTCGCTGTAGGTCCGATCCCGTTTCCTCCTGGAATTGTAACAGGATCGATTGAAACAGTGCTTCATCTCCCATAGTTATTTTTCGTAACATCGAAAAGTCCAGGCCCGCATAAGAGGTTTCTTGGGATTCTGTTTGCTGCTTCATTTTAATCCCCAACACCTCAAGCAGTTCTTCTTCCCGGAAAGGTTTTGATAAAATTTTATTGAATCCTTCGTCGATCAACTGCTGTTTCTCTTGTGGAAATACGTGCGCTGTCAGCGCTACGAAAACCGTTCGGCTGACGTATTTTTTCCGGAGCGCGCGACAAAGTTCTATACCGTTGATCTGCGGCATGCGTATATCCATAAAGATATGCGTTACATCGGGATCTGGATCCTGGTGAATGAGCTTACCCGGGTCGTTGTAGGTCACAAATGTTATGTTATTCTTTTTAAGTATGAGATTGCACAACTTCAATATCATGGCATCATCGTCCACGACAATAACTTTTCCGGAAAATGCAGCTGTACCCAGTTGAGGGACTATTTTGGGATGAAGGGACTTGTCAAGAAGTTTTTCAAATTTTAAATCAACCTGAAACACTGATCCTTGTTCTGGCTGGCTGGCGACGTTCAACGTTCCACCCTGGGCCTCAACAAGTGATTTAACAATGGTAAGTCCCAAGCCAGTGCCGCCATAATTTCGCGTAATAAAGGAACTGGCTTGTTCAAACTGGTTGAAAATCTTTTTAAGCTCGTCTTCACGGATTCCAATACCGGTATCCATTATTTCAAACTTACAGTGCACATCATTTTTATCTTCCCTGGTCTTTAGCGTTATTTTTACGTAGCCTTTAGCCGTGAATTTGATAGCATTACCGATCAAATTGTATAAGATCTGACGCAGTCGGAAGGCATCACCAACCAAATTAAAATCCGAGGCCTTTTCAAGATCAAGTAATAATGTAAGCCTTTTGCGATCTGCCTGGATGCGCATGGCCGATTCCACTTCTTTTAAAATGGAAAACAGTGTAAAGGGTTCTTTTACCAAGGAAAGGTTACCTGATGAAATCCGGCTGTAATCCAAAACCTCATTGACAATATGGAGTAAATGTTCAGAGGAACTGTTAATTGCGCCTACTGCCTCCAGGTGAGGTCCATGATAATTTTTCAGCTGTTCAGAAAACCCAATAATGGATTGAAGAGGAGTCCGAATTTCATGACTCATATTGGCAAGGAAGCGTTGTTTGATCTTGCTCAATTCCTCCGCTTCTTCTTTAGCTCTCTCTAATTGTACCTTATAGTAATTACTGCGTGTGATATCGAGCCAGATAAGATAGACAAGTAAAGCGGCACCCAGAAAAAAGACCAGGAGTAAAATACTGATCCGGGAAATATTTTGAGTAACCACCTCCACCGCTCGATTATTATTCTGATGCATTTTGGACAACTCTTCGTTCTCCACTTCGTGGAGTATACCCAGTAACTGAGTAACGAAAAGGCTATTGGAATTGATAAGCGCTAATTCCTGATCCATTAGCTTTTTGCTTTCTGCACGCTGTTCTTTGTCGAGCGCTGTCATAATTTTAGCCACCTCCGCCAATGCTTCATTTTGACGTGCAACAGATAGCGTATCGATCGTCACGCTGGTTTCTTCTTCGACATGAAATTGAGTTGTGTCTGGTGCTATTTTCTTTTTGTTAATGTTGAAAAGCTTAGCCAGTCTCGATCGATCATCCTTTTGTTCTATAACTGAATCCTTTTTATAAGTAGTAACAACTTTCTTTTGTGTGGTTACGACATTTGTATCTTCTTTAATTTTTTCACTTTCAATGATAGTAGACAGAGTATCCAGTCGATACGACATCCGTGTATTATTGATCAGATTGGATTTCAATTTGAGGTAGGAGATGAACGTTTTGTTACGTTTGTTTAAGATATTTTTCATCGAAAGCAGGCGGTTCTGCTGTGCGCTGTCCCAGGGCATCAGCCGCAGTGAATCAATCTTATCAATCATGGATTTTGATTGAATAAGGAATGCTTCATAGGGTTTTTGAGGATTCTTGATCGCATCTGCTCGTTGCAATTGATCCAGCCTCGTAATTTCCTGAAATATTTTATTAAGAGATTTTAGCTTTTCGTTGGGCACTGAAAGTTGATCAACCGTAGACATCATTTCCCGAAAACCAAAGCGGGTGATACCTAACGCCAATAGGATAGCCACAAAAACCAGCAGGAAACCTGCCACGACCTTGCGTGTTACTGAATTTGGATTTTTTTCTCTAGAATATGGCATGCTGTCCGCAGGATAATCCTCAACAAATTAACAGATATTATACCAACGAAAATAACCCTTAAAAGCTATTTAAGTTTTGAATTAATTGTGAGCGGCCGCGATGCGACAGTTTAGCCGTACACCCATTTTACCAGGGTAAGGGAAGCCAGAAAACATATAACTATGGACACCACGTCCAACAACATTCCCGCTTTTACCATGTCTTTCATTCTGATATACCCACTTGAAAAGACGATGGCATTTGGAGGCGTGGCGATCGGAAACATGAAGCCGATACTGGCTGCCAGCGTGACAGGCATCGCTAACAAGATGGGATTGATTGCCATTTCATCGGAAATTCCGAAGATAACAGGGACAAAGATTTGAACCAGCGCTACGTTACTCATGAACTCGGACAACACCACTGTCGCCACAATAAGTGCTAGAATCAGCCAAATGTTGAACGTACTTTGGCCTGCGAGCCATTTGCCCACCGTCTGAATGATTCCAGTTTGCTCCAATCCCTGCGCCAGACACAAACCTCCACCAAAGAGGAATAGGATCCCCCATTGAAGATGTTCAGTATCTTTCCATGTTAAAAGAAATTGTCGACTCCGAATGTCAACGGGCATAATAAACATCAAGATCCCGCCGGTCATGGCGATGTTTGTATCATTCAAAAGATCCTGTTGAAAAATATATGTGTTCCACGCTTGTTGAAAGATCCAAAAGAAGGATGTTAAGGCGAATATGACCATAACCAGCTTTTCTTCCTTTGAAATTTTACCAAGCTCTTGAAGCTTTGTCCGTATTAAATCATCGGTACCCTCAACTTTCGAAAGGTTGTTGGGAAACAAAATACGGGTGATGATTAAATGTGTGCTGAAAAGTAAGAGGGATGCTACCGGCACGCCTACCAGCATCCATTTTCCAAAATCAAGTTTTTGATGATAAAATTCATCCAGCAGTCCTGCAAATACGACGTTCGGCGGCGTTCCGATAATCGTAGCTAATCCACCCAACGTAGCAGCATATCCTACCATCAGTAAAAGCCCCATCGCGAAATTCCTTTCCTGTTTCGGAAGTTCGTGTAGCATAGCCCCCTCGTTATTATTAAGTAATTTAATAACAGAAATGGCAATCGGAAGCATCATCATCGCGGTGGCAGTGTTGCTGATCCACATGCTGATGAACGCTGTAGCGATCATAAATCCTAAAATGATTCCGTTTCCTGAAGTCCCTGTTATACGGATCAAATTTAAAGCGATGCGCTCATGTAAACGATGCTTTTCCAATGCCAGCGCGATCATAAACCCACCGAGGAAAAGGAAAATAATTGGATTTGCATAAGGCGCCGCGGCTTCCCGCATTGTAAGTACGCCCAGTAAAGGAAACAACACCAGTGGTATAAATGATGTGACGGGAATGGGTACTGCTTCTGCAACCCACCAGGTAATCATCCAGGCCGCGACCGCCAACACCTTATTTGCTCCAGGGGAAATAAAAGAATCTGGGAGGCCTATCAAGAGTATTATAAATAACAGGGGTCCCAAAAAGAATCCCAATTGCTGCCCTGATCGTAAAAGCGTCACGTAGCTGTGGTTGAGTTTGTTCAAAACTAGGTTTTTTGATATCCTGTTCAAATTATTTTTCAGGCATTTCAAAGAGGGTTTTTGTTCACGTTTGGTAACAAAACGGGCGTCTGATACGACTACTACTTGCTGCCACCGTTAATCATTTAAGAATTTTTAAAATAAAATTTCTGTTTACACCGACTACGTAGCTAAAGTGAAGGAATGTGATGGACCTCGCCATGCAGATAAAAGAACAGACTTTTCTAAAGGAGAAGGACCGGTTATTGGGATTTATTCGTAACCGGGTGTCCACGCTGGAGGAGGCTGAAGATATTCTTCAGGACGTATTCTATCAGTTTATAGCTGGTTATGAGACTATTGACTCCCTCGATCGTGTAACCTCATGGTTATTTTCTGTGGCTCGGAACAAAATCATTGACCGCTACAGAAGGGATTCATTAAGGCCAAAGAAATCTGATTTAGAGCTCTTGTCAGGGTTTGATGATGGCGCGCCGTTGACGCTCCAGGAGATTTTACCGGATTTCGGAAATACCCCCGAAGATATTCTCCTGCGCGAAGCTATTTGGGAAGCCATTATGGATGCGCTGGATGAACTGCCTGAAGAACAGCGTGAGATATTTATTTTAAATGAGATCGAGGAACGCAGCTTCCGCGAGATTGCCGAGCAGACAAATGTCTCAATTAATACGCTCTTATCGCGAAAACGATATGCCATCCTTTCGCTGCGCAAGAAATTACAAAGGCTTTATGACAACATGTAAAATTTGGGCTATGAAATATCCACGCACAATATCCAGGCAAAGCATTTCAAGCACGGGTATTCCAAGTCCGTCAATAAAAAGAATTAAGTCATGAAAAGGGGTGCAATATTTTTGAAATGTGTGATAGCAATGGTACTGGCAATATTCTTTTTTGCGTGGATTACCTATTTGCTTTGGAATTGGCTTGTGCCTGTTTTGTTTAATGGTCCGATTATATCCTATTGGCAAGCCCTTGGTTTATTGACGCTTACAAAAATATTATTCTTTGGAATCGGCGGTAGGCGTCATGGCTACGGTGGATCAGGCATGCAGCAGCGGTTTTGGAAGCATCGGTTTTATGAAAAAATGTCTTCGTTAACACCTGAGGAACGCGAAGCATTCAAGAAAAAGATGCGTGAAAAATGGTGCACGTCGCCTGGCAAAGAAGAATAAAAAAATTTTCCTTTTCTGATGTCCGTTTCGAGAAACTTCGTGTGTTATAACAACTGTTTACGTGATTACCGGGTTTCAAACGATTGAGGAATAGATTCATTAAAACTTCATGTAAAAATTTTCAGGAAAAAGTAAACCCGGGCGCCCTTGGCTCGTTCAAGGAAACTAAGGAAACTTTTGTGATGCCGAAAGTTTCCTTAGTTTTGTGCCCCTTATGGAACAACTGGAACAGCAATTAGATATTAAGAAGAAGATTTTAAAGGCTGCGGAAAATCTTTTTATGAAATACGGTGTGCGTAGCATATCCATGGATGACATATCCCGTCATTTAGCAGTTTCGAAGAAGACGCTCTATCAGCATTTCGCCGACAAAGAAGACATTGTTTCTATGGCCTGTCAGGCGCATATTGAAACAATGGCGACGCAATTTTTGGATATCACAAAGAATTCGAAGAATGCAATTGATGAACTGACAAAGATCTCGCGGTGCTTAAAGAAAAATACAGAAGACACGAATCCCTCTTTGTTGTTCGATTTACAAAAGTATCACCCAAAAGCGTGGAGCGTATGGCTAAACCATAAACACAAATTTATCCGCGACTCAGTGATACGAAATTTAAAACAAGGAATAGAAGAAGGTCATTATCGGCCAGAAATAAACGTTGAGATCATTGCCGCCATGCGGCTTGAACTCGTACAGTTGCCTTTTGATGATAATGTATTTCCGACATCACGATTTAAAATAGCAGAAGTGCAGATGCAAATTTTCGATCATTTTGTGCACGGAATCGTTACAGAAAAAGGAAGAAAATTATATCAGAAATACAAAGAATCGACAGTTAAGCAATCCGATTTTAATCATTAATATCTCTCTACTATGAAACGACTAACCTATACCATCTTCATTTTTATTATGGCTCCGGCGTGGGTGAATGCTCAATCGGGAATGTCAACGACTTTTACACTTGACCAATGTATAACGTATGCGTTAGAAAACACGGTGAATATTAAAAATGCCCGGGTTGATGAAGAAATCGCTTTGGCAAAAGTAAGGGAGACAAGAGGTATCGGGCTACCGCAAGTAGATGCTAGTGTCGGTCTAACGCACAATCAAAAACTACCACGCTTTTTTGCTACCTACGGTACAGCGCAAGGCTTTGCGGGCGTGGATGATGATGGTAATCCGAACCTGGATATTCCCGGTTTGAATACCAGTGATATTGTGGCTTCTCAAAACTTCTTTCAATTGAAGAGCGGTGGAACTGCCGGCCTGACGATAAATCAAATCCTATTTAACAGCTCATACTTAGTTGGGTTGAAAGCTGCGAGTACTTATAAGGAACTTTCGTCTAAGGCTACAGAGCAGACTTCAATACAAATCATTGAGAACGTAATGAAAGCATATTACGGTGTGCTCGTAAATAATGAGCGGATCACACTCTTCGATAATAATATTGCACGAGTAGACTCGCTTTTGAGAACCACACGTGCTCTAAATCAAAACGGGTTTGCTGAAGCCATTGATGTGGATAGAACCCAGGTGACGTTGAACAATTTGAAATCGGAACGGCTGCGTTTTGTCAATCTTCAGAATTTGAGCATGGTTCTTTTGAAGTACCAAATGAATTACCCTATGGAGCAGGCGCTTTCCGTTAGTGGCGATCTCAGCGAACTGAGAGTTAATGAAAGACTTTTCGAAGAATATCAGGAGGGTTGGGACTATAAGAACAGGATTGAATATAAAATGTTGGATACGCAACGGAGATTGCTGGAGTTGGATGTTAAGTATCGATACTCCGGATCTTTGCCAAACTTGGCGGCCTTTGCAAATTTAGGTTATACAACGCAGTCACCAGACATCGGCGGGGTTTTTAAGACAAACAGCAATTTTAAAGATGATGGATTCGTTGGCCCGGATAAATGGTATAGCTATTCAACTTTTGGCTTGTCATTAAACATACCAATATTTAGCGGCCTTCAACGAACCTATCAAATTCAGCAAGCAAAGCTCGAGCTCTTGAAAAATCAAAACAACTTTACGTCTCTGAAGCAGACAATTGATTTGAGTATTCAACAAAATACAATCACCTATAAAAATGCCCTTGAAACGTTAAAGTCTCAGGATGAAAATATGGATTTAGCGGATAAAGTTGCTCGCGTTACAAAAATTAAATACGAACAAGGTGTTGGCTCTAACATTGAGGTCGTTGACGCTGAAAGCAGCTTACGCGAATCTCAAGTAAATTACTACAATGCGTTGTTTGATGCGATTATTTCCAAGATAGACCTGGATAAAGCTTTTGGCAAAATCGATCCGTCAAAATATCTCACAACTACTTCTAACTAAATAGAACTTCCATGAAAAATATACCTTATATGAATTCTACTGTTTATACCCGTTTATCCGTTGTGGCGGTTGTCGCGTTGCTGGCTGCCTGCAGTGCAGCAACACCTGATGACAAGAAGGCGCAACTTGAAAAATTAAAAGCGCAGCAGGTTGAGATTACTAAACAAGTACAGCAATTAGAAAAAGAAATAGCTAAGGAAAATCCAACTGAAGCTAAAATTAAAACAAAGGATGTTGCTGTCGCCGAAATCAAAGCGACGAAATTTGACCACTATGTACAAACACAGGGACGGGTTGAAGCCGAAGATAATATTTCCGTTAGCGCTAAATCACCCGGCGTGGTAATGGCTGTTTATGTAAACGAGGGGCAACAGGTTTCGAAAGGACAGGCGCTGGCACAAATTGATAACGCTGTCATCTTAAGAAACATTGAATCGATGAAGTCTCAACTTGAACTGGCTAAATCTGTCTATGATCGACAAAAAAATCTTTGGGACCAGAAAATCGGAACTGAAGTTCAATTCTTGCAGGCGAAAACAAATAAGGAAGGTCTTGAGCGGCAAATCGCTTCTTTACAAGAGCAGAATGAAATGCTTCGCATCAAGTCACCTATAAATGGCACAGTGGATGAAGTGATCGCAAAAATTGGAGAAGCGGTTTCGCCTGGTATGCCTGCTTTCCGAGTAGTGAATACCAGTGACCTAAAACTTACAGCGAATGTTTCCGAGGCATTTGTTACCGATGTTAAGAAAGGCAACAAAGTAATTGTTACAATTCCTGAGCTAAAGAAGGATCTCGAATCTAAAGTGACGTTCGTCGGTAAGACAATAGATCAGCTCACACGGACTTTTACAGTAGAGGTAGCGTTACCTTCAGAAGCAAACCTTCGACCCAACATGTCAGGAGTAATTAAGGTTGTGTTTCATTCCGAGCCAACTGCGATTACGGTACCGATAAACGTTGTGCAAGATATAAATGGTGAAAAAATTGTCTTCGTAGCTGAGGCAGACGGAAAAAATACGGTAGCGCGAAAAAAAGTAGTTAAAGTGGAAGGCGTTTATGGCGGTAAAGCTCAGGTGAGCGGACTTACAGCTGGTGAAAAAGTTGTCACTTTTGGATACCAGGGCCTTAATGACGGCGAGTTTTTGAAAATATAGTTGGTACAAGGAAATGGAATGAATCCATTTCCTCTTTTCCCTAACAACTCTACAAATTATGCAAGACATCGAAAAAGAATTTAAGCCCACCAGTTGGGCCATCGATAATAAAGTAAGTATATACGTGGCTATTTTTCTTATTTCCGTAGCCGGTATATGGACTTATAATAAATTACCCAAGGAAAGTTTTCCTGAAGTTGTATTTCCTCAGATATATGTATTAACCATTTATCAGGGCGCACCCCCTGAGGATGTCGAGAACCTTATCACCAAGGAAATTGAAAAAGAAGTAAAGGCGATCAACGGTATCAAAAAGATCACGAGTAATTCTGTTCAAAACACTTCCAGCGTTATTATCGAATTTGAAACAGATATTGATGTAACGGAAGCCAAACGTGATGTCCAGGATGCCGTAAACCGCGCCGTTCCTGAATTACCGGAAGATTTGGAAAAGAATCCCGAAGTATATGAGATAGATATTTCTGAGCTTCCAATTATGAATATTAACCTGGCCGGCGACTATGATCTTCAGACATTAAAGCGTTATGCTGACCAAATGCAGGATCGTATTGAGACGCTGGAACAGATCCGAAGAGTTGATATAGTGGGAGCGTTGGATCGCGAAATACAAATCAATGTTGATTTGTACAAAGCCGCATTGGCTGGTGTGAGCCTGAACGATGTGTTCGGAGCTATTGCAAGCGAAAATGTTATTGTCCCAGGGGGACAGCTTGCTGTGGGTGGTGTAAAACGATCCCTTAGCGTCAGTGGTGAATATGCTAATGCCGACGAAATTGCAAATACCATTGTTGGGTCCATTCGAGGTGCAAAAATTTACCTGAAAGATGTGGCGGAAGTGATCGATACGCACAAAGAGCAGGAGAGCTTTGCACGGCTCGACAATAAGAACGTCGTGACCCTTAACGTCATTAAAAGGAGTGGAAAAAATCTCATTCTTGCGTCTGATGCCATTAACGAAATTGTTAAAGAATATGAGGAGTCAATATTGCCTCCTGGTTTGGATATAACGATTACAGCCGACCAGTCGGATAATACGCGGGTGACCCTTCATGACCTTATCAATACCATTATTATCGGCTTTGTTTTAGTAACGATAATACTCATGTTTTTCATGGGTGCCACCAATGCAATATTTGTTGGTTTGTCAGTACCGTTGTCAAGTTTCATAGCATTTCTATGGTTCCCTGTAATTGGTTTTACATTGAACATGATGACGTTATTCTCATTTTTGCTTGCACTTGGAATTGTCGTTGATGATGCTATTGTTATTATCGAAAATACGCACCGCGTTTTTGACAATGGAAAAGTTCCGATAAGAAAGGCGGCAAAGATTGCTGCAGGTGAAATATTCATCCCTGTGTTTTCCGGTACGCTGGTAGTACTTGCCCCGTTCATTCCGCTAGCATTTTGGCCTGGTGTCATTGGCAAATTCATGATGTTTCTGCCCATCACCTTAATTATTGCGCTGTTGGCTTCGCTGTTGGTAGCTTACATTATTAATCCTGTGTTTGCCGCCGATTTCATGAAACCACATGAACACGACCATAACAAAAAGCCGACGGTTACCAAAGGTTTTAAAATCACAGCCATTGTGTTTGGATCGATAGCGCTGTTGTCATATCTGATTGGCGTGACAGGGTTTGGTAACTTTATGGTGTTCCTTTTTGTAATCTATGCGTTGCATCATTTCTTTATCTCTCGACTGATCACGCGCTTCCAGACCGATGTTTGGCCACGCGTGCAGGCCCGTTATAAAACTTTG
>DASQTN010000271.1:0-9288 GCA_035641895.1 Chryseolinea sp.
TTTCGAAAGCACGGACAAACCCAAATTGATTTTGCAGGGAGGAAAACTTACCATGGGCTAGTTTCGAGTTTAGAGTTTCGAGTTTCTGGTTCTGCTATTCCAAACGCGCAGGACGTTGAACGGCTGCAACTCGAAACTTGAAACCCGAAACTCGAAATTTATTTTACGAGTCGATCGATCATTTCCTGCGTAATTCCCGATGTAGAGAATCCGCCGTCGTGCATAAGGTTCTGCATGGTGACCATCCGCGTATAATCGGAAAATAATATCGTGATGTAATTGGCACAATCTTCACTGGAAGCATTTCCCAGCGGTGACATCATTTGTGCGTAATCGAAGAAAACATCGAACCCGGAAATACCTGCCCCGGCCGTTGTTTTTGTCGGCGATTGTGAAATTGTGTTCACCCTGACTTTTTTAAGCTTCGCGAAACGAGCGCCGTAACTTCTAGCGATAGATTCAAGCATGGCCTTTGCCTGTGCCATATCTGTATAGTCAGGATAAGACCGTTGGGAAGCAATGTAACTTAGGGCTACAATAGATCCCCACTCGTTCATAGCATCCAGTTTTTCCGCGGTTTGGAGTATTTTATGAAATGAAAGTGCGGAGATGTCAAGGGTTTTTAAATACCAATCGTAATTCATGTCGCCATATGCTTTTCCCTTCCGGATGTTTGGACTCATACCGATAGAATGAAGTACAAAATCGAGCTTTCCGCCGAGAATTTCTATGGATTTTGAAAAGAGCGTATTAAGGTCTTGTTCAGATGTGGCGTCGGCCGGAATTACCTGAGCATTGCACGTTGTGGCAAGTTCGTTAATCTTCCCCAAGCGCATGGCTATCGGGGCATTTGTTAATGTGAATTCACCGCCTTCATCCTTTACCCTCAACGCAGTTTTCCATGCGATGGAATTTTCGTCAAGTGCGCCGAATATGATACCTCTCTTTCCTTTCAGTAAATTATGGCCCATGATTTTCTTTTAAGTATAATTAAAAATCGAAGGGACAATAATACGAATCTTGATTGGAATTGTATAGCTGTTCAAAGATATCGAACCGCAAATTCGAGCTTAAGAGTACCCGACTTTACATCAACCATTTCACAATGATTTGAAATATTCGCTTGAAATATTTAGCTAAGACCACGAAAATTCTGACTGGCTCAATGTATCAACATAACAAAAGAAAAGGGCTAATAAGTGAAAGGAAAATCGGGAAAATGGTTATATTCACTCATACTAAAATTTTCCTATTATGCAAACCACGTCTACCTTCTTTGGCGCGTGGGACCAGTACA
This sequence comes from Chryseolinea sp., assembly GCA_035641895.1. GTDB lineage: Bacteria > Bacteroidota > Bacteroidia > Cytophagales > Cyclobacteriaceae > Chryseolinea. The sequence goes on from DASQTN010000271.1 coordinate 1,298, forward strand.
TGTACATCGGCGCAGCCGTTTGTGTGGTGGTGGGTGTATTGATCCTGCTTTATCATGAATTCAAGGTTTTACAATTGAAAGATTACAAGTTGAAATACGACTATGTAAATCTTTACGAAGTTCGTTATTTCTGGTATGCAATTATCGCCTTTATAGTTGCAGCTGCGTTTTACGCGAACACCATCGCTACCGATAAAATTTTAAATGAGGGAATACGATGGTTTTATGTTCGCATCTTTATTACTGCCTGCTTCGCGGTGATAGCGTACAATACTTTCAACAGCCTGATAAGGGTTTATTATCCAAGGCAATTAGAAAGAAGGTTAAGCAAACTACGAAACACGCCGAGGCTTTCACCTTCTGGAAATGTTATGCGAAAGCTTACCGAGTATGAAGAAGAGCATCACCTGGAAGAGTTGATGAAACAAGAAGGAAAAGTCCACTCTATTGACTATGACGTCTGGCTCGACGATACAACAGGTTTTAAAAAAATTGAGAAATATCCCGCCTACCAACATGCAGAAGAGTGTTCCGAATGTGGTTTCTTCACCATGAAGCTTGAAGAAGAAGAAATTGAGCAAGCGCCAACATCACAAGAACAGGGACTCCTTTTAAAACACTACAAATGCACTTATTGCGGCCATCGTGAACAACATGAAATTGTAGTTACCAAACTTTCCGCCAACATCGCATAAAATAAAAGTATACAACACGAGTTATTTGAAGGCCGCCAATTATATTGGCGGCCTTTTTATGGCATTATTACCTTCACAACCCATCGGTGTTTTTGACAGTGGTATCGGCGGCCTTACCGTTGCACGCGCCATCCGCCAGCTATTACCCAATGAAAGCATGATTTATTTCGGCGACACCGCGCACCTTCCTTATGGTGATAAATCAGAAGCTGCGATTCAAGCATACTCCGTAAAAATCGCTGATATCTTAGTTCGCAAGGGATGTAAAGTGATTGTGATCGCTTGTAACTCCGCGTCGTCAGCAGCGTACGAGCTTTTGACCGAATATGTGCGAAAAGATATACAGATCATAAACGTAATTGACCCGATGGTAGAGTTGGTGCTCAATCAATTTCCCGAAAAACATCTTGGATTAATCGGCACAAAAAGAACGGTTCAATCGGACGTTTATTCACGTAAGATTCACGAAGGGAAGAAAAACATCCATCTGCATTCTTTGGCCACCCCACTCCTCGCGCCAATGATTGAAGAAGGATTTTTCAACAACCAAATTAGCCATGAGATCATTGTTCAATATTTGGCGGATGAATCACTTAAAAATATTGAAGCGTTGATCCTTGCCTGTACACACTATCCTTTAATAAAAAGTGAAATCAAGGCAGTGTACGACGGCCGGGTGACGATCCTGGATTCCTCGGAAGTAATCGCGAAGGCGTTAAAACTACATCTCGAAGATCAACGATTGTTAAATCAGGGAGACTCACCACCACACCACCAATTTCTTGTCTCCGATTACACCGATTCCTTTGAAGCTTCTGCACGTATGTTTTTTCATGAATCTGTCCAACTAGAGCGTCACTCGTTATGGAACTAATATATGGATGATGTACCGTTTTTTATGAAAGAACAGAAATCGTCACAAATAATTTTCTCAATTTGGCAAGCTAATAGAAGGCCATTTACCTATCCTTGTCAACACTAGTCTTTATATTACCTTTTCTGTTGTTATATGCAGTGGTCGCAATTTATGCGGAGCGCAAGCTATCGGCATTTATACAGGATCGACTGGGACCTATGGAAGTGGGTTATTATGGTATAGCACAGACTGTCGCAGACTTACTGAAGCTAATACAAAAGGAAGACATTACGCCTGCTAAAGCGGACGCCCCTCTTTTCAAACTCGCGCCAGTCATTATTTTCGCTTCTGTATTTGCCGGCTTTGCGGTTTTGCCGCTTTCCGCTTCATGGTCGGGAGCAACCTTTTCTTCGGCATTATTTTTCTTGCTGGCCATCATCTCCCTTGACGTGATTGGAATCGTTATTGCCGGCTGGAGTTCAAACAACAAGTACAGTATGCTGGGCACCATGCGTTCCGCAGCCCAGATAATTTCTTATGAAGTGCCCCTCGGGCTTAGCATCCTGTGTGTATGCATGGTTTGCGAGTCACTGGACCTTCAAAATATCTCATATCAGCAAGGTATCTTCAATGAACAGCGCCAATATTTATTTGGCATTGAATCTTTAGGAATAGAAACTGGCAAGATCGGCGGATTTCTTACCTGGAATATTTTTCGAATGCCTCTTTTGGCTGGTGCCTGGGTCATCTTTTTTATTGCGTCGCTAGCAGAATGTAACAGAGCTCCATTTGATTTACCCGAGGCGGAATCTGAATTAGTAGCAGGATTTCAAACAGAGTATTCAGGTTTTCGGTGGGCTGTTATCATGCTGGCTGAATATGGAATGATGCTTTTGGTAAGCATATTAGGCGTTGTACTATTTTTCGGGAGCTGGAATTCACCGTTCCCTAACATTGCTTCGCTGAAGCTTGCCACCTGGACGAGTGGAACTCCCGGAACAATAGCTTCAACCCTTTGGGGTATTTTTTGGCTGATGAGCAAGTCTTGGTTTTTGGTTTCGTTGCAAATGTGGGTTCGATGGACTTATCCTCGTCTTAGAGTTGATCAACTAATGAATTTGTCCTGGAAATATTTAACACCTATAGCCTTAGGGCTCGTAATTCTATGTGGATTTTGGAAAATATTTTTTGTGTGATCACAAGGCGCTACTCGAAGTATCTGTTTGTCTTTTTTGTACTGGGAACGTTTCAGGTTTCAGCGCAAAGCAAGATTGACAGTCTTCAAAACTTACTAAAGAATAATCTCCCCGATTCATCTCGAACGAAAGCATTAGTCGCGCTTTCGCTAGAATATGAATATGTAGACTTAGTCAAAAGCCGCGCCCTCAGTGAAGAAGCAGTTTCTCTCGCTGAGAATTCCAATGATCCAAACCTCAAAGGTCGTGCCTATAGAAGCATGGCCTCTGTTTACCGTGTGACTGGAGATTACAGCTCAGCACTACGTCTCGACAATATGTCACTGGAGTCAAGCATTCTTTCTAAAGACAGTTCCATGATTGCCAGCGCTTACAATAACGTTGCGCATGACTATCATGATTTGGGTGAATATGATGAGAGTTATTACTATTTCACGCAAGGATATAAGTTTGCACAAGCGGCAAAAGATTCTTTTGTGATGGCCGTCACCATCCATAACGTGGGCCGCGTGTTCAAGGAACTTGGCCAATACAGCCGTGCTCTTGATCATCTTCAAATATCGCAGAGGATGAGCCAACAGATCAAAGACCGTGAAGGAGAACCATATTCGCTTGATGAAATTGGAGATGTCCTTCTCCGTCAAGGGAACTATGATTCGGCTTTAACAACTCTTTTTAAAGCGTTACAAGAGAGCCGCAAGCTTCAACTGAATGGATTGCTTCCGAAAACCTTGAGCAGCATTGCGAAAACCTACATGCAAAAGGGCGATTATGAAACCTCGCTAAAATACTATGATACAACGTATACGCTGTACTCGAAAAATAAAGACAACTATGGAATAGCAGAAGTAGACTTAGGGCGTGGTGAGGTCTATCAGAAACAACACCGTCACGAAGATGCACTTAAAGCGGTTAACAAAAGTTTATCACAGGCTCAAAAATTAAATGCCCGCATCCTTGAGATCCAATGCTTCAACCAATTGTCGTCGCTGTGGGAATTGAAAGGTGATTTCAAACAGTCGCTAGCTTATTACAAGCGATTCAAACAATTAGAAGATACATTATTCAGCCAGGACATGCAGGCAAAATTGCTGCGCGATCAGATTCGTTTTGAGACCGAATCCAAAGATTCACAAATCGCAGCCTTAAGCCAGCAGCAGGAAAGCACTGAGGGTGCCCTTAAGCGAAAGGATTTCGTGCAGAACATCCTCGTAGTTGTAATGGCATTAAGCGCCATTCTCCTGATTAGCGTCTACCGAAGTGGCCAACGTCGTCGCCAGATCAATGAACTCTTGATACGCCATCAGAAAGAAACTGAAAAAAGAAGCGAAGAGCTTGAACGCCTTAACCAGGTGAAGGATAAATTTTTCTCGATCATTTCGCACGATTTGCGTTCGCCTATCAATGCTCTTTCTGGATTATTAGATCTATTGGACAAAGGAGCTGTCTCACCGACAGAATTGCCAAAACATATAAAGGAGCTTAAGACTCGATTCAACCACACGCGCGCGCTCCTTAATAACTTGCTGGACTGGACATTGTTGCAAATGGACAAGCTTAACCTCCAGAAGGGAAAGATCGATTTGAAGAAGCTTGTGGACGAAAATATTCAGCTGCTTGCCGATACTCCTGGCAAGGAAATTCAATTGATAAATGAAGTGGAACCCAACGCGATTGGATACGCCGACTCAAACACCATCAATCTCGTGATTCGAAACTTGATTACAAATGCTATCAAGTTCACAAACGATAAAGGTGAAGTCAGGGTTAAAGCGGCCCCCCAAGGCAACGAGTGGCTTGTTTCCGTAAAGGACAACGGTGTGGGAATGGCCACCGAAGTTCTAACAATCCTCTTTGACAAAACGGCCCCCTACACCACCCGTGGAACCGCCAACGAAAAAGGAACCGGACTAGGCCTTATTCTTTGTAAAGAGTTCGTCGAAAAAAATGGTGGAAGAATTTGGGTGGAGAGCGCCGAAGACTACGGAAGTACATTTTATTTCACGATCCCTAAGGCTGAAGTACAAGCGGCATAATAAAGCTAACAGCTTACAGTTAACAGCTTACAGCCGACACTATCGGACAACTTATCAGCCTGGACGGGGTTCATAGACCTACAAATTTCCGATCGTTCCTGACAGCATTCGTACGCTTTGAGCCTTGAGGCCCCGCGCGTTATATCAATCTTGGTATTTTGCAACCAAAAAAATTTAGGCACTCCGTCCGAACCACAAGAATTTTTCCGTCGATTTTTTTAGAAAGATATTCACGATCCGGTCGAAGGTCTGTTATTTACCGGGACCCAAAATTGCACGAGTAGTCTGGCCCCTACCATAAGCTGTAAGCTGTTCGCTGTTTACTGAACGCTTCTACGAATATTTCCACGAAATTACTCGTTCCAATCTGTTTACATTCTATTTTTGCAATTGAATGGAACGACAACAACCATTATCCTACACCCGGAATATCGCACGGACTATCCGTTCGTTGCTAGGAGGCCTGCGAATTACTTTCCGTCATCTCGTGAAATCACGAAGAACTCAAGCCATAAGATCCATCACTGAAAAGAATTACTTTGATGATAGGGATGGCATTGCAACCATCCAATATCCTTACGAGATGCAGCCTGTACCTGATAACGGCCGCTACAGACTTCATAATGAAATCGATGATTGTATTGTGTGCGATAAATGCGCGAAAATTTGTCCCGTGAATTGCATTGACATTGTGCCTATCAAAGCGACGGAAGAAATCGGGAAGACATCAGATGGAACCCCCAAACGCATTTACGCAGCAACCTTTGACATTGATATGGGGAAATGTTGCTTTTGTGGTTTGTGTACCACCGTTTGTCCCACCGAATGTCTCACCATGACAAAGGTATATGACTTCAGCGTTACCGATATACGGGAACATAATTTCGCGTTCGCGGAAATGAGTGAAGCCGAAATTGAGGAGAAGAGAAAAAAATTGGAGGAGCATCAAAAAAGTAAATTGGCAAGCCAGCCAGCGCCCGCGGAACCAGGGGAAAAGAAACCAGCGCCCGCGGCAGGGCCAGCCAAGCCCGTGTTCAAGCCAAAGATAAAACCACCCGGACCACCAACAACGCCACCACCATCAACATGAGTTTTGCCGCCTTCATGTTTTATTTTTTTGAAGCCGTTGCTGCGCTGTCTGCTGTTGGACTTGCTTTGGTACGAAATGTTTTCTACGGAGCGTTGTTGCTTGTAGTTTGCCTACTTGCACTGGCGGGAATATATGTGCTGGCCCTCGCCGAATTCCTTGCTGTGACGCAAATCCTGATTTATGCCGGCGGTATACTCGTTGTCATTATTTTTGGAATCATGCTCACAACAAAAATTTCCGAAAAGCCTTTGGTAGTAGAGCACGGTTACGTTCTATCGGGTATACTCGTTGCCGCTGGATGCTTTTGCATGTTGGCGTTTGTTCTCTCACGCGAATCTTTTACGCCACTGACGTCATACACTGCACCGCCGCCAGTAAACACTGCCCAGACCATTGGCGTCGCACTGTTCAGCAAATATATGTTGCCCTTTGAGATTGCAGGAATATTACTGCTGGTAGCGCTGGTAGGTGCCGCCGTTCTGGCATCCAACATTAAATCAAAAAAGAATAATGTTCCCCATTGAGCACTTCTTATTGTTGGGCGCGCTGCTCTTTTCACTGGGTTTAATGGTGATTATCACGAAACGGAATACGATCATGATCTTATTAGGTATAGAGCTTATGCTAAATGCTTCGAATCTAAATCTCGTAGCATTCAATACGCTTCTCCCTGAATCTGTAGACGGACAAATATTTGCGTTGTTTGTTATCATCGTCGCCGTTAGTGAAGCAGCTGTTGGACTAGCTATAGTGCTACAGGTTTATCAATATTATCAAACTTCCGTACCGGATTCAGTAGGTGAGTTAAAAGAATAAGCGTGCAAAGTAATCTATCATATTCCGTTTTTTTTGAAGTTTGCCTGCTGTTAGCGACGGTCTTGCCACTGCTTTCATTTTTGTTTTCGTTTATAATCGCTGAAAAATATTCCTGGGGAGCGTCCATTGCTGCTCCATTCTTACTTTTAATAAGTGCGCTATCATCGCTCTTCGTATTTTTCTCGATACAGGACGAGCGGCCATTTCATTTTACCACAACATGGTTCGTTGTCGCAGACCATACGTTTTCTTCGGGTGTTTTAGTGAATGTTCTTTCTGCCACTATGCTGCTGGTAGTTACCGTTATTTCCTTTCTCGTTCATCTTTACTCCATCGGTTATATGGCCGGCGATGCAGGGCTGCGAAAATATTTTGCAATGCTTGGCTTATTTACCTTCTCCATGATTGCAATTGTGCTTGCTGATAATCTGTTACTGGTGTTCGTGGGTTGGGAACTAGTCGGATTTTCTTCCTACATGTTAATTGGTCACTGGAAAGAAAAGGTTGAAGCCGCACGTGCGGCGAAAAAAGCGTTCATTCTCAATCGAATTGGAGACGCAGGATTTTTGGTAGGACTTATGATTTTATGGACCTACCAGGGATCGTTTGATATTTCTGAATTGAATGCAATGGATAATTTTAAATCCTGGCAGACTGTGGCATCGTTATGCGTGTTCTGCGGAGTCATCGGAAAATCCGCACAGTTTCCATTGCTTACGTGGTTGCCTGATGCTATGGAAGGTCCCACGCCTGTATCCGCATTGATACATGCTGCGACCATGGTGGCGGCGGGCGTTTATCTAATGATCAGAATTTTTCCATTTTTTACACCAACTGCACTCAATGTGATTAGCATTGTCGGTATTGTGACGTCGCTGATAGGCGCATTTGCAGCACTTGCACAATATGACATCAAAAAAATTCTGGCGTACTCAACCATTTCACAGTTGGGGCTGATGGTTACAGCAGTTGGGTCCGCTACACCAGATGCTGCATTCATCCATTTATTTACGCATGCATTTTTCAAAGCTTGTCTTTTTCTCGCAGCGGGATCGATCATTCATTCGCTGCACCACGCTCAGCAGCAAACTCACACGCATTTTGATGTTCAGGATATAAGAAACCTCGGGGGACTCAGAAAAAAATTACCGATTGTTTTCGCAGTTTTTATCGTGGCAGGAAGCTCCTTGGCCGGCGTGCCTTTTTTCTCTGGGTTCTTATCGAAGGATGCGATTCTTACAGGTGTTGTTACCTGGGCAGGCGTAGAAAATTCCTGGCAATGGATTGTCGTAGTGGGTGCTT
>DASQTN010000272.1:0-3257 GCA_035641895.1 Chryseolinea sp.
ACTCACTTTTGTACATTCACTTCTCGCCGATGTTAAAAATGTAAATCTTCCCTTGACCGTGTGGGAATGAGTGACAGTTAGTAGAATTTTGCTCGTGCTTTCAGCAAATGACGCGCGATCTGGCCATCGGGAAAAAACTTATCCATAAAAGAGTATTTCTATTATCTTTGGCAGATTTTTATTTTGGCCAAACTGTTCCACCATGCAAAGTCTTAATACAGACGAAAAAATTCTCTCTATTGACATTGGCGGTTCTCGTATTAAAGCAACAATCTTGGATCCCGGAGGCACTATGCTGATGGACTTCCAAAAGATTGCAACACCAGCAGTACCAGATCCTGAAAACGTTATTGAAGCGATCCTTGAATTAACAAGAAGTTTTCAGGAATATCATCGCGTTTCAGTAGGTTTCCCGGGTTATACAAGACAGGGCATTGTTTACACTGCTCCAAATCTAAGCACACCGAAGTGGAAGGGTGTTAACTTTAGTAAATTATTATCTGATGTCTTAAATAAGCAGGTTCGTGTCTTAAATGATGCTGACATGCAAGGTTTAGGCGTCGTACGCGGCGAAGGTCTCGAATTGGTTATTACGCTGGGGACGGGTTTCGGAACGGCTCTTTTTCTTGATGGCAACTTGTTGCCACATCTCGAGGTGGCGCATCATCCAGTATCAAAGGAACGGACATACGACGAGTACATCGGGGACAGGGCACTGTCGGAAGCAGGTCTGGAAAAATGGAATAAACGATTGCAAAAGGTTATCGAGATTTTGAAAACGGTTTTCAACTACGATCATTTGTATATCGGTGGCGGTAACTCGAAAAAAATCAGTTTTAAAATTGAAGATAGCATTACATTGGTGTCAAATTTAGACGGGATAAAAGGTGGCGCGAAAGTTTGGCAGCGGGAAATGCTTTATGCCGTTTAGTCCCCAAAAGATCAATCAACATTAAATCAGAATTTCAAACTTAAAAGAGAAATGGAACAGAAAAAAAACCTGGTAGAAACCGCCATTAATACGGTACGAGTATTGGCCGCCGACGCTGTGCAGAAAGCAAATTCAGGACATCCCGGTATGCCTATGGGTGCAGCACCAATGGCCCACGTACTCTGGTCGGAAGCAATGACTTATAACGCTCAAAGTCCGGATTGGATCAATCGTGACAGGTTTATATTATCCGCGGGCCATGGATGCATGCTCCAGTATATTTATCTCTTTTTGACGGGGTATGAGATTAGTATGGATGATCTGAAAAGTTTTCGTCAGTTGCATAGCAAGACCCCGGGACACCCGGAGTACGGTTTGTTAAAGGGCATTGAGGTTACGACTGGCCCATTGGGCCAAGGTTTCGCAAATGGTGTTGGATTCGCAATTGGACAAAAGTTCTTAGCCGCACGTTACAATAAGCCAGGGTTTGAGCTTTTCAATTATCACATCTATTCCATTTGTAGCGACGGAGATTTGAACGAAGGCGTTAGTGCAGAAGCTGCATCGCTCGCGGGACATTTGAAATTGGGAAATATCATTTATCTGTATGATGATAATCATATTTCAATCGAAGGAGACACAGCCATCGCGTTCACAGAAGATGTAGCCAAACGTTTTGAAGCATATGGTTGGCACGTACAGATTGTAAAGGACGGCAACGATGTGAAGGCAATCGCCGACGCGGTTCAGAAAGCAAAAGCTGAAACTTCGCGGCCATCGATCATCAATGTTCGTACGCATATTGCTTATGGCAGTCCCAACAAAGTAGATACTGCTGGTGCACATGGTTCGCCGCTCGGAGACGCGGAAGTAAAACTTGTAAAGCAAAATTTAGGGTTTGATCCTGAACAATTTTTCGTAGTTCCTGACGAGGTCCTGAAATTTTATCGGGACTGTGGTAAAAAAGGTGCTGAAAAGGAAAAAGCATGGAATTCGTTATTTAGTGAATACCGCAAGACACACGCTGACCTAGCCCAGGAATTTGAATCTCTTAGCCGCGGTCAGTTACCATCAGGGTGGAAGGATAAACTGCCTGTGTTCAAACCTGAAGACGGGAAACTGGCAACCAGACAGGCGTCTGGGAAAGTATTGAATGCAATAGCCGATGCGTTGCCGACCCTTATCGGAGGAGCCGCTGATCTTGCTCCATCAACGGAAACTTTTTTAAAGAAATATCCTTCGTTCACTCCCGACAATTACAGCGGAAGAAATTTTCACTTTGGAATACGGGAGCATGGAATGGGTTCTGTACTAAACGGTATGGCTCTGACGCCGGCCATTATTCCATATGGTGCAACGTTCCTTATCTTTTCGGAATATATGCGTCCACCCATACGGTTGGCCGCGATTATGAAGATCAGACCGATTTTCGTTTATACACATGATAGTATCGGATTAGGTGAAGATGGTACTACTCATCAACCGATCGAGCAGTTGATTTCATTACGCTCAATTCCCAATATTTTGCTGCTCCGCCCCGCTGATGCGAATGAAACTGTTCAGGCATGGCGTGTGGCGCTTGAATATCAAAATGGGCCTGTCGTTATCGTGTTAACGCGTCAAGGTTTGCCCGTTATTGATCAATCAAAATATACTGCGGCTACGGAGCTTGAAAAGGGCGCCTATATTTTGTCTGATGTAGAAAAACCAGCTGTAATTTTAATGGCTACCGGGTCCGAAGTTTCTTTGATCATGGAGGCGCAGGCAAAATTGAAAGAACAAGGTATTGCAGCGCGCGTGGTGAGCATGCCTTCATGGGAATTATTTGAGAAACAGGACGCAGCATACAAAGAGAAAGTACTGCCACGGAGTATTCGCAAACGTCTCGCTGTCGAGACGGGATCTCCTTTAGGTTGGCATAAATACGTCACCGACGAAGGAAGCATCCTTGCAATGACAACGTTTGGTGAATCAGCTCCGGCCGGAGATTTAATGAAGTTTTTTGGCTTTACGGTAGATAATGTCGTGAAGAAAGCTAAGGATTTACTTTCTTGATGAGCAACCACTCGGAGGAGTGATGAAAGTAAAATCACAACTGAATGTCTTTTTTTTTAATTGTGTCACACATAACATTTAAGAAATGAAGTTAGGAATTGCTGCAGATCATGGTGGATTTAAATTAAAAGATGAGGTCAAAGCGTGGCTTACTGCTGCTGGTCATGAGGTAAAAGATTTTGGAGCACACACACTTGATCAGTTTGATGATTATCCCGACTATGTGATTCCACTTGCGCGAGCGGTCGCTTCTGGTGAGGTAAAATATGGA
>DASQTN010000273.1:0-9329 GCA_035641895.1 Chryseolinea sp.
GCATCATCAACTGTTCCGTCAAAACCGGCTGGTGTAAGGATCGTGCCTTTTACTTTTCGTGCGATCCGCGCATTCAATTCAGCTCCGCCGTCTAGGGGTCCCGTACCAAAAAGATGTATCACGTCCAGGGGCTGAAGTTCAAGATCGGCCAGCGTCACAGTCATCGTATCATTCATTTCACCTATCGTATAGGCTACCTGACATTTGACGTTGGAAGGATTGCCGATCATCTCTCCCGCCCACCTATTAAGCGAAGGTTCAGCCAAAGCTCTTGGAGTAAATCCACTATTCCAACCCGCTACCACCGCTCCGGCAGCGGTGACAGCAGCAGCCAGCGCGTCCCCCGTAAGTGGTGTGCTATTCGGCCCGGTTTCCGTTAGCGCATGGTCTATACCTCGAATAGTTTTAAAAAACATTCCGACTTTATGGGTGACGACCACACCTGTTCGTGGTGTATCGGCTATTTGGATATCATTGGGAACGTCACCCTTCGCCAGCTTATCCATGATCGCAGAAGCCCTGACATGGTTTCCTTTTGCAACCTGATAAACACTTTCAGAAATACACAGATCGCCGAATGCATCGAAAGCATCGGCCATGCGATCAATCTCTTTCAACATAGCATCACGTTTGGCAGCGCTGGCGCTACTGATGTTTGCATTTCCGACGTGCGTCCACCAGGCAGCTTCATAAGCCTTAAGACTTTGATACAAGCTGTCGCCCAGGTTTGGAGGTCCTCCTTCCAATTCTACAAATTCTTGCGCCGTCTCCAACAGTTCCATGCCATTTACGACGCTGGTTAACACGGCTTCACCCAACGACACACTGTCGTCGACAGGAACCGTCAGTGGAAACTCCTCGCGAAAGTCATAAATGTATTCATCGAGCTCTAAAGGAACATGCAAGTATCTTTCGTGAAGGCCACGCTCGAACTGATAGCCAAGAATTGCCGCTGCATCCTGTCCGTTGCGAATGCCATTCAATAAATTTAACGCCATCCTTACCCGAGCTGACGAAAGATTTACAGCCATTTGATTCGTTGCCTCTGCAGTATCTCTGTTTGCATGAAAACCCGCACGAAGAATAGCTGCAGTAATTGCGTGATTTAATGAGGGTGTATGAATAAATCCCAAACCATCTTCATCGGTGAATACCGGCGGATCACCCTGTTTCCACAATCCATCGGGGATATTTTCGGCCGGCGTTCTTTCACCCCCCCTACGCAAATCTTCTACCCAACCATAAGCACCAAGGTAAATTCCGGACTGTGTTGTTGCTCGTTGACTCATCAGCCTTTTATTCACCATGCCTAATCTCCATGCATCCAACCGGTACGTGCACAGATCGAGGTGCTCCGTCAAAAGTTGCTTAAGGCGGGCGGTGGGTATGTCTTTTAACTTTCTGATGGAATCACGCGTTGCCGTAAGTTCATTTATAAATACTTGATGCTGACTATGGTTTGAATAGTTATTAAATACAGATGTGTGGGTCGGTGACACATAACGGTTCAGATACCCGTTACTGGAGCCCGATAGGCCATTCATATAATTGAAAAATGGATTCGCAGGATCCATGTCAAATCCTAACACATTATCCAGCCTGTTTATTTTACTGAACAGGAAAGTCCATTTTGTCACAAAATTGAAAGAACCGCCATACCGGCTGTAAAAATATCCCGGCTGTCCCATCTTTTTCCTCGTCTCCTGATCTGTGAGACCTTCGAATTCAAGAATTTTTAGAACGGTATCCATATACGCCGTAAGCACTGAATGCCTGAGCAAAAGGAACAACAAAGATTTCGATGGCATTCCTGGTGTTAGCGCGCCTTCCACCACTTCTGAGAACTTATTTTCAGCATGAACGTCCCATGGATTGCTATCTACCAGCCAATCAATAAAATATTGGAGCTCCGCCCGGGCAAGTTGCATTTCCTCTGCGGTGCCAGTATTGGGATTAGAAGTGCCGACGACCAGATCAGCCAATTCCCGATTGTCGATAATATCTCCCAAAACCTGAGATTGTTCCTTTAAATGCCGGGTGGCAAATACTCTCGCTTTTGCAAACTGATCACTTATACGGCTGTTCTTACTATTGAGATAGTCAATAACACTGCTGAATTCGCTTTGCTCATCTGGAAAATGATCGGACTTGTAATAGTATCCAGAAAATATCGTGGATCGAAAAGCGTCTGCGACCTTCGGTGGGCTCCACGGATCATTCGAATCAAAATTAATACTGAAATCTCCGGCCTCATTTAATGACAGACGTGATGCAACGTTAAGGCCATACCTATAGAAATGTTCAGCAGAGTTTGCTTGTAACCCAAGCATCTCCATAAAATGAGCTTGCGGGTCTTCTGGATTAGTATTCCCTGCGCTCAAAACCTTTTCATTTCGAATGCTCGTCCACATACCATCGAGCTCGTTCAATAATTGCTTCAGGCGAATATCATATCTGGTTTGGAGCTCATCCTGGATCGCAGCGGGATTCTCGAAGTCCTCCTTATTTAATTGGGGAATGAATGTGTCATCTGCAGTAACACTAAATTGCGAAAATGCAGAAGTGGGCAATATTCCATAAGGTTGAGTACCAACTCTTATCGATGGCAAGAATCCACGTGCTGTTATAAATTGTGTAAAAAAAGATTTGGTATGTTTAACATTATCCAATGTAAACAGGGTATCCAAGCCGTCTTCCATGTAATTTCCAAGTGTACCATGAAATAATGCTTTGTTCATTAGCATTGCTTCAGATACCTCAGTCCTGTCGTGATAGTCAAGGTTGTTCAATACATCAAAATCGATTCCGAGCGCATTGGCCAATCGTTGCCCATCGGTGAGGAAGGTAGGATCCGCAGAGGGCGTTATCGGTTCTTCATCGTTTCGTTCGATAGCAAAACTTAAAGCCGCATCTTCTTCGAACGTCCGATAGCCCGATTCCCCAGATTCAGTATTGTTAGTCGGTGTTGCAACGGGCAGGAATGACGCCCCTTCAGGAATGTAATGATGATTGTCAATCAATTTTTCAAAAAAGTTTTTGCCTTCCGCAGGTGTTGTGTCTTTTATACCAAGGACAAAAACTCTGTCAAAGCCTTTTTCAAGGTCTTCTTCATCCAACGTAATGGTTACTGCCATCCCTTTGTTAATAGCCTCATTAAAATCGGTTAGCCATTTGATCTTCTCATCTACAATTAAATTACCTTCACTGTCATATTGAAAAGTGTCAGATTCAAATGTGGTCGGGTCAAGGCCAACGATAAGTTTTTCTGCTGGCAAAGGTTTCCCGACAACGAGATGTTTATATACACCGCCTCGAACTGTAATCACCACAAATTTGTCAGGCATTACCTTCGAATGGGGAGCCGTCGTCCAGCTACTTTCTTTAGTTTGCACTTCAGGAAAAACACTCTGCCCGTGTTCCTTAATCAATTCTTTTGAGGTGACTTTCTTAATTTCCTGAAATAGTTTTTCGATCTTCTGCAATGTCAGGACGAATTGTGCGACGACGTCAAGCTCTCTGCCTAGTCGGGACCTTTCAACATCTGAAAGACCCTTAATATTTTTAACGACAATGCCAATCTGAGATTTTACTTTTAGCAATAGTCGTTGAGTCTTCAGTAAAAGGTTAACCTGAGCAGCCCTGATTTTCCGAACGCCTTCTTCTACAAGCAACAGCGTGGGGAATGCCTGGCCAATCTGAATTACAAGATCGTTTGTACTACCAACCTTAGAAAGTATTCGCGTTACATTTTCGAGATTTGCATTTGCCTGAACGAGTTCCTTTGAAAATTCGCGAAGCTTTTCGCGGACCGGCGCGGCAATAACCGTTTCGGGGGTCATTGCCTTAACAATCCAGGCTGCGCGTTGAGACCCATGGGCAGTAGCTATTGCCCGCCACGCTGCTAATTTCGATTCATAGTCATCGCTCGCGGCCCATATTTCCTGCCAATACCCTTTTCCCGCCTCGACTTCTTCGACTGTAAGAGCTTCTTCATGTGAATGGATGGCCATATCGTCAGGATAGAATCTAACCCATAGCTCATCGGTGGTAACGCTTCTCGTCGCAAACATAAACGTGCTTCTGGTTTCACTGCCGGGTAGTGCATTGCGCCCAGCATTCCCAGCATGTGACTGGATAGCAGATTTAATGGATGTAACGGCTTTGGCAGCAATTGTTGCCGGCGTTTCACCTTTTTTAGCGCGCGTTGCATCCTCTTCCTTTGCTATCAGTTTTTCGATGCT
This sequence comes from Chryseolinea sp., assembly GCA_035641895.1. Taxonomy (GTDB): domain Bacteria; phylum Bacteroidota; class Bacteroidia; order Cytophagales; family Cyclobacteriaceae; genus Chryseolinea. The sequence goes on from DASQTN010000273.1 coordinate 4,242, forward strand.
GGCTTCCAGCCGAGTGGATATTTTTTCCAGATCATCGATGGCTTTTTTAGGAAGCACCTGAAGATCGATTGCAACCCGGGAAAAAACACGCTGGAATTCTACCAAACTTTTTACGGCTGCATCAAGTTTTTTAACCGATCGATGTTTTATGTAGCCCTCAAATTCTGTCGCTATTGCATTTAAAACGTTTATTGCGTTCCGGAAAACCTTAACACCTTTTTCGAGACGCTGGTCATTGACGGGAGATAAATAACTTTTTGATCCCGATTTCAGACCTAATAAATCCCTTCGATAAAAATCATTGATCTCTACAATGGTTCTCGATAATTCGGGTTTCTGATTTTCTACACCCTTAAATGAACGTACTCGGTTGTGAAATTTTTCTAACTCGACATCGGCATCATCCCAGGCGCGGCGAACAGCCTTTATTTCAACTTCATCGCCCTCAATAATTTTGTATACTTCTGTTTTTAACGCGCCCAGTTTTTTGTTAAGGCTGTCCCAGGAATTTTTAATTTCATCATATGTTTTAAAAGCATGTTGATTCAGTCGTTTTAGTTTAAACCGTATAAGGTTAATCTGCCAGGCGATGGACCGTGCGTCTGTCGTTTCAAGTTCACGCAGCATAGCCAACCGTGGACCTACATGCGTATCTATTCCCTGATATAAGACTTTGAGACTGGTTGCAACCTGACTTAAGTTTTGTCTGTATTCCGTTTTCTTGTACGCAGATTTTACCTTGTCAATGTTCAGGGTGGCCTTTTCAATCAAAGGCGTAGTGGCCCTTCCAAGCTCAGCAATCGTTCCAGCATGGTCGGGCGTAATGAGCGCGTTCTTTTTTACATCCCGTTTGGCAATTCTTAGCGCCCGATCAATAATTGAAAACTGATCGTCAATGACAGAATGAACCAACTTTCTTTCTTTCCGATCAGTCACCGATACTTTCTCGTGACTAATTTTAGCAAGGGCTTCGTTGATGGATCGAAGCGTTTCCAAAAAGACCACACTTTCGGGCTGGGATGCATCCTCTGCCACTTTCATTTGAGCGATGTTAACACCGGTCTGGTGGATTTTGCTCGCCACGGAATTCTTCAAAACTCTTAACTCACGTAAACGCTCATCATTGGCCCATTTCATTTTGCTTAAACTGCGTGACAAGTCTCCATAGCTTTTCTCAAGCTGCGCAAACCTTGTACTCAGATTGTCATTATCCCTTCCAGACAGCCGTCGTACGCCTTCCATCTTCTTGTTGATCTCATCCAATTGAATAGGAAACTTTCTGATTTTACCCAATACTTCACGCACGGGTAAAACCGAGGGATCAAAATGCATACGGTCCTCAAGCTCAAATATTTCTTCAAGCACATCCGGAAAGAAATCTACGTCACGAACCGGCCTCGCGACTTTCATGAAACGTGTTTCAATCTTCACGGGCAACAGCAAAAAGGGCACGCCGTCATTTTTACTGCTTACCTGATCACGAACGGCTTGAATAGCCGGGTCGTTAAATTCAGTGCCGATAATTATTTCGCTCATGACAATCTTTCGTTATATCGTAATCTATTCCGGCAACATTTCCTGACCATGCCGTGCAAAGAGCACTGGATTCTGATAAAGTATGTAAGCCATATCAGCGGAATTTTTGCCCCATGTAGCAATGGGAGTATTTTCGCTTCCTGTTCCTGCCGCAAAGACATGCTGCGCATCGAGGTGATAGTTGTTCAAATCGGAAGGCGCATTGACAAGGTGCTCCCATGAAAGGTCGTTCCAATTTGTCGGGTCGCTCTCAGGGAATGCCGGATCATCCGGATCTGTTGGCGTCCAATCATCAAGACCAAACCTTATTTGACCTGGTCTTTCACGTAAGACAAAAAACCATCCGGGCTTGGTGGCGTCGGTGCTGTCACCTTTTGCTTCTTCCTCATCAAGATCAAAACCGAACAAGTAGATATCGGGGTCAAGTTCTGCAATAAATACCGGCACCTTGATATTGCCATCACCGTTTGCATCGGCCAACTTGCGCGGCGCCGCAGGATCACTAACGTTCTTAAATGCCGCCTTTTGCGCGTACACCTGTGTGTTGGGATATTTTTTTAGCAGTTCTCCTCTTATAAGTAACACGAGATAAACGCTGCCCGATGGATTGGTAATAATGCGAGGCGTATGTGCTCCAAGCTCTTTGTCCCAGGTGTGCATCTTTAGAATGTCATATTTTTTTTCGCGGTCTGCCTCGAACACGTCATCGCTGATGTCCCAGAATTGCCTAAAGTAAGTTCCTCGTTGGTCTGTGGGGTATTCACGCCATAGCAATTCTCGCGACATCTCGTGGTTGAGCCCAGCCATGTAGGCTTCGATAAATGCTTGATTGGTTTCCATTAACGTAATGGAATTTTCAGGAATTTTATCAATGTTCGGTAATATGAATTCTTGTGAAAGTTGCTTCAGATTTCTGAACATAGCGTCATCAAATTTGGGGTGCGCCATGATCGGTCTTAGTTCCTGCAAAGGCTGCTCTTTATGCGTCTGCGTTGTCGTATCAAAGACCTTTAATTTTATCGAACTGGCTACACGGTTTGTGATTAGCTGCTTAGGCTGCAATCCAAAAACAATTTTTGCTGAAAAAGTATTTACATTGGTCAAAGGATCTCCTTTGGGAATCGAAAAAAGGTTTCCGATGATATCGGAACCAAAACCAGTGAATGCTGTCTCAAAAGCCTGGATATCCTGTAATAATGTTGCACGCCCGATCTGTCCTTCTCCCTCTTCCGTGTCCCGGCTAATAATGATCTCATCATAGGTTTTGGCTGTAATCTCATCACCAAAAACTGACTTGTAAGCATTGCTTTCAATTACAACAAGGTTGGAGCTTGTCGGCGTGCCGGGACTGGACGACTGTATTCCATCAATTAAACCCTTCGCCAGATTAATAGCTGCTGCATTTAGTCCAACGTAATTATCAACGCCGGTTTTAAGTTGATTCTTCTTAGCGGTAGTACTAAGATCAGGGAAGGGAATTTCTGCCATCAAAATATCGAACATCGCCTGTTGGGCCATTGCCGTGTCAGTGGTCTGATAATTGGAGACAGAAGTGGCGATAGCGGATGTAACCTCACTGATATTAATCGCTAATGCAGGAGCAACTTTGTCCTTGGCTGCCGTAATAATCTCACTATTGAAGTTTGGAATTACTTCTTTATGAATCAGGTTCGCGCCAGGATTAGCGAAGGCATTTATTTTTTTATTACTCTTCTTTCCCGGTCGCGTAACTTTTTTGAAAGCTGCACTTTTGGATGCGTTGGGCACAAGACTTTTGGTAACGGCGTTTTGCACCGTCACACCGTCCTCAATCACAAACTTATGCATGGGATTAGTCAGTCGAATTGCCTGATCCGGCGTCACACTTTTGATATGTTTGTTGTAAAGGGCATTGCTTATTAGTTTAGAAAAAGATGCCTTCCTTATCCGGGCATTAGCTTCATTGACTTGCTCTACCTGCTTCCAGGCTCGTCGCATGTAATCTTCTTGATTTTTTTGAACTATAGTAACACCTAATCCAGCCGCAGCGCGATTTCTTGGATCGAGATTTAATGTGTTTATCCAAGGATGATTACTATTTTCCTGCAGACGTTCAACCAGCGCATGCCATCTGCCATATACATGTGGCGTCACGATCGGATCATCTCCTAACGTTGCAGTGTAAAAAGGATTCTGATTCAGCGCATCAGCTGTTACTGCAGGTTTATCCGTTTGCTTTTTTTCGTTGTCAATTGAAAGATTAAGCAACTTTCTCAAATGGTTACGATAGGCTTTGTCACCAGGTCCATTTGTCCACAAATCACTCACAAAATCCGGTGGTTTTAAAGCCCCTTCGAGACCGAGAACATCTGAAGTGGGCTCAATATCATCAAGACCATATCCCGCTTCTGCGATGTACATATCACGCTTACCCAATTCAGGATCCGTTACGACAGCTTTCAGAATTCTTGCGAGTGATTCAAAATCTCCATGCAGTCCAGTTCAAAAACTCCACAAGTGATAAACGGGATAGTCGGTGCCCCGCGGTTTTGCGGTATAATCTGCTTCACTTCCTCCCCACGACATCTTTTGCGCCAGGATTCCGGTGAACGGTAGGCCTAGGCGCGACAGTCGCCCTGTTTCAAATGACGGAATCAGGAATGCTGTATATTGCGTTTCTTTGACAAGCTTCCGTGGACACAACAATCTGCAAACTCCCGAATCCGGATTCGCATCGAGCTCTGTAGTAACTTCACTTATCTTTCCTCCAATAGTAGAAGCGGAAACATCAGTATTCATGTGAACATGGCCCCACGCCCAGTGTTGGGTTTCATCGTGAAATACCCCTGTGATTTTATCAGACGGTATCGTTATGTAGGGTCTTCCATCAATGTCATTCTTCAATTCGAACTCATCATCTTTTAGACAGATGAGCGCCAGCCATGGGGTGAGTTTGCCAACCTGTGCTCCCGTATCAGCAGAAGCAGGCGTATAGGTCCACAAAAAATCTTCGTTATAAAACTCAATGTATGGCAATCCATTCGACTCGTAATTATTGACCTTGGGTTTTGGTTCCATACGAACGATGGCGCTTTGCGAAATAGCAAGCACATCTGGAGGTCCAAACATTTTAACGGTTTTGGACAAATCTGTCTCAATCTTTGACTCGTCGGAAATGTCTGTGCTCTCGACCGTAACACCTATCTGCAGGTCTGCGCGTTCTATAGCCATTCCGTTAGCATGATTACCTAATGCATCGGTTTCCGTGATCTTGGTGCCAATGCCTTGCTTCAGCCAGGGAATGAAACCATAATGTGCTAATACTTCACTCACGATTTTTTGTTTTAATTTATTTTACATCAAGCTTCAACCATTTGAAATGCCGGACTGATCTGGATCTTACCTTTCTTTGAAGGATCAGATTTTATCGTTTCTTTAAGATATTCATCTGCTTCGGCACGTGAACCGAAAACAACGTTGCCTGCATGCGCATTTGTCAAGGTGGCAGCGGAGACTACCGCGAATTGTTCGTCCGCCAGGGTTACCGTTCTGTCAGCCTTCACTTTACTGTTC
>DASQTN010000274.1:0-8131 GCA_035641895.1 Chryseolinea sp.
AACAGAGCCATGGCATAGCGAATGTTTATCCGACTTACTAATCTGTTTTTAAGCGGGTTGTCGGCGTCAAGATGATAATTGGTTTGGGGCATTTGAGAGGCGCAGCGCGTACAAATAAGGGTTTCGCCTTTCACCAATGCATCGGCGCATGCCGCGCAATAGTTTGGATAAATCAAAGAAACAAAATCCCGAATAATATCCGTGAAAACCGAGTTTAACAATTGGGAGATATTTACAGCTAACTTTGCGTTCAATTTATAAAGTTGATTGAAGTAAGACTGACAGAAATTAATTAGATCAGGTAAATATGTTTAAACGGGATCTTGACCTGGAAAGAACTTGGGCGTCGCTCATCAATAACCTGGAATCTCTTATCGGTAAAAAACCGAAAGATTTGAACGCGGTGCTGTTTTTAATCGGTGTGCAGGAATTAGGTAAAGGAAGTCGCCCTTTCAGCAAAGAGGAAAAGCAGGATCTTATGCACATCGGTATCTGCAAGGTGCTAAGCCTTTCAGGTTACTACGAATTGGAGGGACTCGACAAGGAAGGGTGGCCACATTGGAAGATGCTGAAAAAGCTTCCGCATTTCGATTTGCTTGAACAGGAAAAGCTGTTGAAAATGCATGTTATCGAATATTTTGAAAAGGAGTTCGATTGGATTGGACCGGATTCTTCCTCCCGCGGTGCCTCATCCTGAACTATTTTGACTATGTCGTATTAAGGGATTATCTTGGTGTAGTTCAACTTTCTCTAGGCATGTTGCGTTTTGATATTTAATGGTTTCGGTATGGGGACAGGACTAGATCGCATTCACAAAAAAATTAAGTCATTCAATAAAAAATATTATCTAAATATTTTTGTTCGTGGACTCATTTTATCATTGTCAATTTTATTTTCCTATTTTTTACTGGCTGCGGTTTTGGAACATAACCTTTGGTTAGGTCCAGCCGCACGTCTAATAATCTTAATCACGTTTATTGGGGTAGCTTTATTTTGCATTCTTAAATTCCTAAAGGAACCGTTGCAATGGTGGCTGGTAAATCGTGGACTGAATGAAGAACAGAGCGCTAAAGTCATCGGCAATTATGTGCCAAATGTGAAAGATGGATTACTTAACCTGATACAATTAGCTTCATCAGGAAAAAATTCAGCCCTAACCTACGCGAGTATAGACCAGCGTTCAAAGGAATTTGACCCGGTACCGTTCGATGATTTTATCAACCTTAATGAGAACAAAAAATATATTAAATATCTTTTAGTCCCTCTGGTTATCATCATTGCAATTCTTTTTGTCAACAGAAGTATTCTTACGCAGAGCACTGACCGTATTGTTCATTTCACCCGGAAGTATTCGCCGAAAGCACCTTTTGATTTTTCTATTACCAATTCATTGACGGGCTTTTACAATGAAAATTATACGCTACAAGTTCAATTACTCGGTGATGCCGTGCCAGAAGATCTGTATCTGATCAATGGAAATCAGCGACTTAAATTTGATAAAACTGAAGGGAGCACATTTTCCTACACGTTTGAGAATCTCCAGACAGAATTCGACTTCCAGCTAGAAGCTGCAGGATTTTTTTCAGACGTATATCACATGTCTGTAATCAGTCGCCCAGAATTATCTGGCTTTAATGTCGAGCTTTCATTTCCTAGATATATCGGACGAAAGAGCGAAAGTTTATTGAATGCAGGAAACCTCGAGATTCCGGAGGGCACCGTTGTGAACTGGAAGTTATCCACTGAGAATGCAAAGCGGGCGTCCATACTGTTTGAAAATGAAAAATCAAAAGTCCCCTTTCAATCAGTGGACGAAGCGACTTTTACCTTTAAGAAATCATTTCAAAATCCAGATCGGTATGAAATTATTTTAGAGAACGACGAAAGTTCCAACAGAGAAAAAATTGCATATCAAATCGATGTGATAAAAGATCAGCATCCCAAGATCAATGTCAATAATTTTAAGGATTCGATATTGTATAAGATGGTAATTCTTAGTGGGATGATTGGCGATGATTACGGCGTTACCAAGCTTGCGTTACATTTCAAATTACGTGACGAAAATCGAAAGGAGATCTTGTCGCGAACAACTAATATTCCGATTGCCAATAATCAGATCCAACAAACTTTCTTTTATAACTGGACACTTGATTCATTAAAACTCAATCCTGGTGAACAACTTGAATATCATCTTGAGGTTTGGGATAACGATGGGGTGAATGGAAGAAAATCAACCAGGACTGGCAATTATACTTTCCTCATTCCCACGGAGGGGAACTTGGTTGCCGAGATCAAACAGTCACAAACAAAAACTCAACAAAAGATCGATCAAAGTGTCGGCAAAGCCAATAAGCTTCAGGATCAAATTGAACAAGCAAATCAAAAGTTAAAAGGTAAGCAGACGCTTGATTGGCAGGATAAAAAAATGTTAGAGGATATCATCCAGCAAAAGAAAGGCTTGGATCAGGTCGTCGAACAATTGAAAGAACAGAATAAATTATTGGACCAAAAAAAGGAAGCTTTCACAGAGCAGGACGAACGTATCCGTCAAAAAGCCGAACAGATCCAAAAATTAATGGAAGAGCTTTTGGACGAGGAGACCAAAAAACTGTTCGAGGAACTTCAAAAGTTGTTAAAAGAAAACGCGGATATGTCCCAGCTTCAAAAATTGTTGGACAACTCAATCAAAACACGAACAATCTGGAGAAAGAGTTGGAACGTACGCTCGAATTATTCAAGCAGCTTCAATACGAAACGAAGGTCGATCAGATCAATCAAGATTTAAAAGAGCAAGTGGAAAGACAAAAAGCGCTGTTGGAAAATACCGACTCCGTTGAAAAGAAAGAAGGAAAGGGAAAAAAGGATGAGAAAGACAAGAAGGATGAGAAAGATAAAAAAGATGGCGATAAGGCGGGAACCAATAACGAGGATAAAGGCAAGGAGAATGAGGATGCCGACAGCCAGGAGCTAGCGAAAGAACAAGAGTCGTTACTTGAGGAATCCAAAAAAACAGAAGAAGAAATCGAGGAGTTAAAGGAACTTGGCAAGGAGATTCAAAAAGACGAGGATCTCCCTTCGGAAGAAAATTCGCAAGAGATCCAGGAAGAACAGCAGGAAAGCAAGGAAATGTTAGAGCAGAACAGCCCTTCAAAGTCCAAAAGTCCACAACAAAAAGCGCTTCAAAAAATGAAAGCGATGCAGCAGCAAATGGAAAGTGCTCAAAGTTCCATGTCAATGGAGATGGACATGCAAAATATTGAAAGCCTTCGGGAGATTATTCATGGTTTGGTCAAACTTTCCTTTGATCAGGAGAACTTGATGAAGGGTTTTAACGATCTAAATCAGAATGATCCGCGGTTCAATAGTATAGCACAACAGCAATTAAAGCTAAAAGATGACGCTAAGGTGCTGGAAGACAGCCTGTTAGCTTTAGGCAAGAGAGATCCGTTCATGGGTTCAATAGTCACCAAGGAAGTAGGTGAGCTTAATGATCACCTCGATAAAGTTATCGAAGCAAATCGTGAACGTCGAAAGCCAAAGGCTTCAAGCGAGATGCAGATGACGATGACTTCGATTAATAATCTGGCGCTGATGTTAGATGATCATTTTGACATGATGATGCAAATGATGGCAAATGCTCAGCCTTCTATGGGCAAATCCAAGAAAAAGGGTCAGAAGCCCAGTTTGAGCCAGATGCAACAGCAATTGAACGAAAAAATTCAGCAATTGAAGGGAAGTGGTAAGTCCGGGCGCGAACTGTCTGAAGAGCTAGCCGAGATGGCTGCAGAACAAGAAAGGATTCGAAGGGCTCTTAAGGAGATGGAAGAGAAAATGAAAGACGGCAAGATGCCTGGTGGCGATATTCCATCAAAGATGGAGCAGACCGAAATGGCCCTTGTTAACAAGCAACTGACGGATCAATTAATAAAACGGCAGCAAGAAATCCTGACGCGACTTCTTGAAACGGAAAAGTCCGCGCGCGAGCAGGATATGGATGAGGAAAGAAAAGGTGAAACGGCTAAAGAATATGATAAGGAAATTCCTCGGGCCTTTGAAGATTATTTGCGGCTAAAGGAAAAAGAAGTAGAATTGTTGAAAACAGTACCACCCAAACTTTACCCTTACTATAAGAAGGAAGTAAGCGAATATTTTAAAAGGATGGGAAACTAAATAAATTATAAGAGAGCCAGTTCATGAACACTATTAGCATCCAGGTTCCGTCGATCGCGGAGAATATTAGAATGATTGAAAGTTTTATTGACAACGCGAAAGAACGTTTTCACCTAGATGATGATATATATGGCAACATTATGATAGCCGTGACCGAGGCTGTTAATAATGCCATCAAACATGGAAATGCAAATGACAAAGGAAAAAATGTTCATTTGGCTTTATCCTTAGATGAAAGCATGATCCGATTTGTAGTTAAAGACGAAGGCGAGGGTTTCGATTATGAAAATCTACCAGATCCCACTTCGCCGGAGAACATTGAAAAGCTCGGAGGCCGCGGCATCTTTTTAATGAAACACCTTTCAGATGAGGTAGATTTTAAAGATAAAGGACGTGTTGTTGAGCTATCCTTCTATATAAATGTCTAAATGCCTGGTGCTATTCATTTCTTCTGCGAAGACGTTGATTTGCATTTTCCTTCAATTCGAAAAACAAAGTCCTGGCTAAAAGATGTAGTCCGCAGTGAGGGCAAGGGAATAAACGAATTGAATTATATTTTTTGTTCTGATACTTTTCTCGCCACCATCAATCTTCAATATCTCAACCACAATACCCTGACAGACATTATTACATTTGATACAAGTGAAGATAATGGATCAATCGAAGGGGAAATCTACATTAGTGTTGACAGAATTAGGGAAAATGCGATGAAGTTTAATGCCACCTTTGAGAAAGAGCTTAAAAGGGTTATGGTGCACGGAATTTTGCACTTGTTGGGGTACTCCGACAAAACTTCACAACAAAAGAAGATCATGCGAAAAAAAGAGGATGCTTATCTATCTTTGGGATCCATTTAGAACATATTTTGTTTCACGTGAAACGAATTGTGGAAATGTGGATGAAATTTGTGGGTAAGTTAAGTTCCACGTGGAACCAACCAGTATTTTATGTTTAAAGAGTACGATGTAATTGTGGTCGGGGCGGGGCACGCCGGATGCGAAGCTGCAAGCGCTGCCGCATCCATGGGATCTTCCGTCCTCTTGGTGACCATGAATATGAACACCATAGCACAAATGTCCTGCAACCCGGCGATGGGCGGTGTTGCGAAAGGTCAAATCGTGCGGGAAATTGATGCTCTGGGTGGCCACTCAGGTATAGTATCGGATAAATCCATGATTCAATTCCGAATGCTCAATCTATCTAAAGGGCCAGCAATGTGGAGTCCCAGAACTCAGAATGACCGAATGCGCTTTTCAGAGGAATGGCGTCTAACATTGGAAAAAAATGGTAGGATCGACTTTTGGCAGGAGATGGTTAGAGGCATAATTGTGGATGGTGGTGTAGCCCGAGGAATCCAAACACATCTTGGCCTCAACATTTTAGGGAAATCAGTCATTCTCACCAACGGTACATTCCTAAATGGTAAAATCCACATCGGTGAAAAAAACTTTGGTGGCGGGCGCGCCGCCGAGGGGGCTGCTCATGGCGTTACTGAACAACTTGTCACTTTAGGGTTCGAATCGGGAAGAATGAAAACCGGTACTCCTCCGCGAGTTGACGGCCGAAGCCTTGACTATTCCAAAATGGAAGAACAGCAAGGCGATCCAAATCCCAGTAAGTTCTCTTTCTCGGCCGAAACCAAACCACTTGAAAAACAGGTAAGCTGTTGGATCACTTATACCAATGATGACGTGCACCAAGAACTGAAGAAAGGATTCGATAAGTCTCCAATGTTTCAAGGAAGAATTAAAGGAATCGGACCACGTTATTGTCCCTCGGTTGAAGATAAAATCAACCGTTTCGCTGAAAGAGAACGCCATCAAATCTTTGTGGAGCCCGAGGGGTGGAACACTGTTGAAATATACGTAAACGGATTTTCGACGTCGCTGCCAGAAGATGTTCAGTACAGAGCCCTCACTAAAATACCCGGGTTTGAAAACGTAAAAATGTTTCGTCCAGGATATGCAATTGAGTATGACTATTTCCCTCCAACACAATTAAAGACAACGCTAGAGACACAACTAGTTGATAATCTGTATTTTGCGGGGCAAATCAACGGCACAACGGGCTACGAAGAGGCAGCATGCCAAGGCCTTATGGCTGGTATAAATGCTCACAACAAAGTCCACCAAAAAGATCCCTTCGTTCTGAAACGATCAGAAGCCTATATCGGCGTCCTGATTGACGATCTCGTTAACAAAGGCACCCAGGAGCCGTACAGAATGTTCACTTCCAGAGCTGAATATAGAATTTTGCTTCGCCAAGATAACGCTGACTTACGACTTACAGAACTGGGTCACAAAATCGGTCTGGCTACCGAGGAACGTTTTCAAACAATGTTGTCGAAAAAAAGCGAACTCACCCGGTTGATTGATCAATTGAAAAAAATCAAATTAGATCCAGAGGCTGTTAACAATGGACTTTTAAGTTTGGATACTACCGCAGTGAGGGAAAAAGTTTCAGTGACCCAACTATTGAGGCGACCTCAAATCAGCATTCAGGATCTAAAGCAAATCAACCCAACCTTAAACGAATTGCTTAATGGATATTCCGAAGACGTGCTACAACAGGCCGAAATTCATATTAAGTACGAAAGCTACATCGAAAGAGAACAGGCACTCGCTCAAAAATTAGGAACACTTGAAGACTTCAAAATCTTCCCAGACTTCGATTACGACCGTGTTAAAGCCCTATCGTCCGAAGCTCGGGAAAAACTTAAAAGAATGAAACCTGAAACGGTCGGCCAGGCATCAAGAATAAGCGGTGTATCACCAGCAGACGTTTCAGTATTAACTATCTATATGGGGAAATGATCGAGATCCAAAACTGCCCCGTTTGTGACAATAATGAATTTACTCCGTTTCTCACGTGTCTTGACCATTCCATTTCACGTGAAAATTTTACACTAGTTCAGTGCAACAACTGTCAACTCATCATTACGTCGCCGAGGCCGTCAAATCACGAATTAAGTAAATATTATTCCTCCCCGGCTTACACTTCTCACATTGCAGCAGCACAAAGTGTCTTCGATAAAATATATCTAACTGCCAGAAGCTTTGCTCTAAAATGGAAGCTTTCCTTAGTCAAAAAATATACTATCTCTAATCAAAAAAAAATCCTGGATTTCGGATGTGGAACTGCGGAATTCTTGAAACTTGCCAAACAAAATGGCTGGGCGACGGTCGGAATGGAGCCGTCTGACCAAGCCCGAAACAACTCGCACCCGTCTATTATCAAAGATGTAAGGCCAACGTTATCGGATGTTATCAATGAGGGTCACAAATTCGACGCCATCACCCTTTGGCATGTCTTGGAACACGTAGAAGATTTGAACACAACGTTGGTCGCCTTAAAAACGATGCTCGCACAAGATGGCACAATATTTATCGCTGTACCAAACCATACGAGCTGGGACGGAAACTACTACCGGCAAAGCTGGGCGGGATACGACGTGCCAAGGCATCTTTGGCATTTTAACAAGAACAGCATGAAGCTTCTCCTTCAAAACCATGGGCTAACGACTGCTACTATAATACCGATGCGGCTAGACGCATTCTATATTACGTTTCTCAGTGAAAAGTATAAACACAACAAATCACTTTCAATTTTGGGTATTACCAAAGCTTTTTTAAACGCCTTTACAAGCAACTACCGAGCAAGGAACGCTATGAATTATTCCAGCCTGATATACGTCGTCAAAAAATGAAGATTCTAAAACATTCTCATTGGATCTTCTATTTTCTGTTCGCCCTTTCATGCGCGAGACAAACCGCCCCCACCGGCGGACCAAAGGATAGCATTCCTCCTACACTCATCACATCAATTCCTAAGGCAGGCCAAATAAATTTTAAAGGAAACTCTATCGAACTGACGTTTTCAGAGCCCATCTTTCTAAACAATCCAAAGGACGAGCTTCTTATCACCCCGGCGATAGGCAAAGAATTTGACATTGAAGCAAAAA
>DASQTN010000275.1:0-9994 GCA_035641895.1 Chryseolinea sp.
TTCCAATTTTGCAGGCAAGGTTTCGATCCGTGCTTCATCGCACGGTGGCAATGTCGCTACACTTCAAATTTTCTTTTGGATAAGCCACTGATGCCCGGACGGATCGGTTACAACGCCCTGCCTGTAACCATAGTCATAGTCCTGCAACGGACTCGAAAGCTTACCGCCGGCAGCTATGGCATTTTTTACCATCGTGTCAGGGTCAGGAACAAATATCCCAATCAGCGAAGTTACGGCATGCACCGTTTCCGGACTCAATTGATCCTCACGGCCAACTTCTTCATGAATGTGAAACATTGCTCCATTAATGCTCATCTCAGCAACGTGAACGCTGCCGTCTGGATTGCTCCACCGTCGAAGTTCTACCGCATTAAATGCTTTCTTATAATATTCCATGCCCGCTAAAACATTTTTACTTTGTAAGTGGGGGGCAAAAACAGTTTTGGAATTATCAACTTCACTCATATCAAAGATTTTAAGTGAGACTTCTAATCATCGATTATTCAATATATAACTTGTCGTAGTATTCCTGAAGCATCCGTTTAACAGCAAATTCCTTGTGCGTTGTAACGACACTTTGCTTCATCATCTCTATCCATTGTTTCCTGTCATCATAATAGGTCGGCAACACTTCGTTAAAGAGCACCTTGTAAAGCGACTTTTGATCATGCTCATCCAATTTCTTCTCACTTCTGTTTTCATAGCCGTCGCCAATTTGCCAACCATTTCTACCATGCTGGCAGGCTTCGGGCCACCAGCCATCCAATATGCTAAGATTGAGTACACCATTCATAGCCGCCTTCATGCCAGACGTACCACTGGCTTCCTGTGGTCTTCGCGGATTATTCAGCCATACATCAGAACCCCGTACCAGCATTGCTCCAATGTTCATGTCATAGTTTTCCAGGAAAACAACAGAGCGCGGATACTTTTTAGTAAGTGCCACAATGTTGGCTACGATTTGCTTGCCGCCATCATCCAGCGGATGTGCTTTCCCGGAGAATACAATTTGCAGCTTTCCACTTTTAAACAGTGAATCTACTTTAGATCGGTCACTGAAAATGAAATCGCTTCGCTTGTAAGGTACAGCCCGCCGGGAAAAACCGATTAAAAGTGAATCTAGTTTTAGCCTCACACCAGTGCGTTCATAAATATTACGGAGCAGTTGTTTTTTGTTTTCCTGATGCAACTTCCAAATTCCATTGGAAGGCGTTTTAGCGGCGCCGATGATTTTGCTATCTACCCACGTCGGAAGATGAATGGCGTTTGTGATACCGACAATTTCTGAGCGGCCTTTTACATCTTCCCACATCTTGTTTGCAGTTACAGCATGTAGCTGTGCCACCGCGTTAGATTTTCGCGAGAGCCGCAGCGCGCCGACTGTCATATTAAAGGGCGAGCCCCCAAGTTGCTTTAATTGCTGTTTATTAAAAACTCCATTGTCTGCACCCATGTACATCAACCGGTCAATATAGTGCGACTCATTGCCCTGCACAACCGGTGTATGCGTCGTGAAAACAATTTGATTCCGGGAACTTGCCAATGCTGTTTCGAATGACTTACCGCTTTTCACTTTCTCTCGAACCAATTCAAAACCCGCAAAAAGTGCATGGCCCTCATTGAAGTGATACACGTCAATGGGAATCTTCAAAGCGCGGAGTGCTCTGACTCCACCGATTCCCAAAACCATTTCCTGGGCAATGCGTTCCTCGCCGAACCAGCCGTAGAGCTGGCCAGTGATCCATGAATCTTCGTTCCCGGGGACGTCCGTATCCAGCAAGTACAATGGCGCATTACGAAATTTGTCACAAAGCCAGACCTTACATTTCACTTCACGTTTCCGAATGGTTACAGAAACCGTAACGCCTGTATCTTTCAAGAACGGATATTGATAAATAGGATAGGTGTCAAGCGTTTTGCCTTCCGATGTAATGCGTTGATCTGTATACCCTTGCTTCCATTTAATTCCGACTCCAACAATTGGAAACTTGTGGTCTCTGGCACCTTTCAGATAATCACCGGCGAGGATACCAAGTCCACCTGCATACATTTTAAAATCACTTTGTAAGGCGTATTCCATACAGAAGTAGGCTACCCTTGGAAGAGTGGTTGAAGGCATATGATATGGGTTAATGAAGAAGAAATATCGGGAATGAATGTTAATTATGTATCACAAATAGGCACTTTTCTTTAATAGAATTTCTTTATATGGTAACTGAATTCGGCGGTAAAAAACCAATGGTTGGTCCGTACCAAAACAGATAGGTAAACCGTTGTAAAAAGAATAAAATGCATAGAAAAGGTGTCGGGTAATTTTAGGCTTGGTTGTTTTAAAAAATTTTAAACTCATTATATAATATATAATGATTGTCATCGCAAATCACGGCACCATCGTTACCCCGGACTTCTTATAATTTTAGTGTAGTCATGGTACCGGTTCAGACATGTCTGAGACTGGCCATCTGTTTAAGCTAAAAGGTTTTTAGTTCATCAGTCTTGTTGAAATTTAAGATGGCGAATTCTATCAATAAACTATCCCTGGGAACGTCTCGTCTCGCCGTAATTGAGTTGAGTCGTCCATATGTATCCGGGAAACGATGACGTATGGTGTCCCTGAAATCATTGGGATTGACAACTCATTTGTAAAACATCCGTATGTTCTTGTGGTCTGGATTTCAAGGGCTAAAAAACCAATGCTTACCTTTGTGGCTACTGGATATGGAATTATTAGAAAGAAGTAACTACCTGGCAGTTCTGGATGATCATTTCCACCAAATTGATGGGGGGAAAGGTCAGGCAATTTTTTTAACAGGTGAAGCGGGAATTGGTAAAACCTCGTTAGTCAATCACTGGGTTGATACCAAACGAAGCAGGGCACTCGTATTCATTGGCGCTTGTGACTCGCTTTTTACTCCGCGACCCCTCGGACCACTTTTCGATATTGCACCTGAAGTGAGTCAGGAACTCGATGATTTGCTAATGCGTGAAAAAAATCGGGCTGTAATATTCACATCACTGATAAAATATTTAGCAACCGCGCAAAAACCGGTAATCATCGTTTTCGAAGATCTACATTGGGCTGATGAAGCTACACTAGACCTTGTCAAATTTCTAACACGTCGGATCAACCGCCTGCGTTGCCTTTTTCTCGCTACTTACCGGGATGATGAAATTCATAGTCGTCATCCCCTTGCAACCTTGGTAGGAGAAATACCCGCGGGACATTTTTCAAAGATACAGCTTGCGAAATTTTCAAGATCGCTTATCGATCAGCTCGCGTCGCGAAAAGGTAATGTGTCCGGTCAGCAGCTATATAAGCTGACCGATGGTAATCCATTTTATGTAATGGAAATCTTGACAGCAGGCAATTCTGAAGTTCCTGAACGCGTTAAAGATTCTATTCTCGCTCGATTCTACAGCAACAAAGAGGAACGGAGAGCCCTATGGGAATTGCTTTCAATTCTCCCATCCGGACGTATCGAACCTCACATTGTGGAACGGATAGAACAAGATTTCGGAAGTGCCCTTGACGAATGCATCGTTGCTGGCGTAATCATCTCCAGGCCGGGTTATTTGTCATTTAAGCATGAGCTTTTTCGAATGACTATTGAAGAATTGCTTTCACCTGCCAAGCGAAAAAGCCTGCACAAAAAAATGGTTGAAATTATCCAGAAAGGCCCGGCAGGATCCGTCAACCTCGCACAACTGGTTCACCATGCGCGTTATGCCGATGACCGTGAACTAGTCACCATCCTTGCTCCAAAAGCTGCGCGCGAAGCCTCTGTTGTCGGATCACACCAGGAAGCTGTCAAGCTGTATGCGACAGCAATCGAGTATGCAGCCGCCAGCCAGGACGTTGACCTGGCAGATCTGTACGACAAATACGCCTATGAGTGTTATCTCACCTACCATCTTTCAGACGCTATCGTGTCGCAGGAGCGAGCCCTTGAGATCTGGCGAAAGCAAAACCAAATCTTGAAAGAAGGAGACGCCCTTCGGTTTCTTTCCAGGTTGGCGTGGTATGCTGGCGACCAGCCGAAGGCTCTAGCCTTTGCGCATCAATCCATCGAGGTTCTAGAACAGACGTCCGGCACCGCGACAAAAGAGAGAGCTTTGGCCTACAGCAATTTGGCGCAGCTTGGAATGTTGTCTGAAGATGAAGCATCTGCATTATATTGGGGCGACAAAGCTATCGCGCTGGCAATGCAACTTGATGCGAAAGAGATCATGTCTCATGCTTTGAATAATGTTGGAACAGCACTTTTGAGAAACATCTCGCGCGAAGAGGAGGGTGAACAGAAACTTAAGCAATCTCTCAACATCGCTTTAGAAAATGGCTATCATGAGCATGCGGCGAGAGCGTATGTTAACCTTGTCTTCACGTTTTTGGTAATTAAGAAATATGAAAAGGCTTTCAAAACCCTTGACCTTGGGATTAGATACTGTGAAGAGTACGATCTTGACTTTCTCAAGTATTACATGTTAGGCTGCAAGGCTCGGTTACTATTTGAGACAGGCGGATGGAAGGAAGCAGAATTAATTGGCAGGGAATTGCTCTCGGACCATCACCACGTGCTCGTAAGACTTGTGAACTTGGGAATACTGACACGACTCGAAATGCGATATGGAAGATTTGAACAAGCGGCAGCATTAATTAGTCAGGGAAAGGAGCTAGCGAAAAATACACACGAGCTTCAGCGTATCGTTCCTATTCTGACGGCAGAACTTGAGTTATGTTGGCTTACTGGGAACCCACCTCCACAGGCAGAGCTTACGGACGTAGAAAATACCTATTTCCATGGAGCAGGGAGCGCGTGGTACTATTCCGAGTTGATGTATTGGAAGAAAAAATGTGGTTTACCGACTGCAAATAATCCTAAGATCGCGTTTGTGTCAGGTTACAAGCCCGATATCGAAGGCGATTGGTGCGCAGCTGCAGACGCCTGGAAAAAAATAGGATGCCCTTATGAGCAGGCGCTGTCATTGATGGAGGGAGACGAGAACAATCAGAAGCTAGGCCTTCAATTATTGGATGATTTGGGAGCCGTGGCAACCTTGAGGATGTTTAAGAGCTCACTAAAATTAAAGGGTGTTCGAAACATTTCCCGCGGACCGAGGGAAAGTACACTTAATAATCCGGCACAACTTACTACCCGGCAGATTGACATTCTCACGCTATTGCGTGATGGACTGCACAATAAAGAAATTGCCGACAAATTATTTATCTCTCCCAAAACGGTCGACCACCATATTTCTGCCATCCTTTCAAAGCTTGAAGTCAACTCCAGGGCGAAAGCCGTATTGGAAGCTCAAAAACTCGGTATCCTAAAATAGGGAACCCAAAAAATCAAAATAGGGAATCTTCCTGAGCTGAGAGATTAAACATAGATCCACCTTTGTATCGATGGAAAGGAATATCAGTTTGACTTTTGAATCTGCAACAATTTCAAAATAGGGTTGTACGGTATGGAAAATGAAGCAAAACCCAATCAGCTACGGTGGAAGATCATTAAATTGGTCGTAGGAACAGGTATTGCAGTCGTTATTGTGATCGAGATGCTGCGCGATGTTTTGAAGTATTTTTAACGTTAACATTCTCTCACAGGCGCTACTATTAAAAACAATCATTTATGAATCAGTTTGAAAAAAAAATCCTGATGTCAGGTGCATTAAAGGCCTTGGATTACATACAGGGAATCGAAATCAGGGATGTTGCACCCTCGGCGCAAGCCTTAAAAAATTTAGAGGCTTTCGATGAAGACCTGACCGCCGGGGGTATCGACGCCCTTGAAACAATCGAGTTTTTGGATGATGTTGGTTCACCAGGAACAATGGCTTCCAATGGCAATCGTTATTTTGGATTTGTGATCGGTGGGTCGCACCCTGCTGCGCTGGCCGCCAACTGGTTGGCTAGTGCATGGGATCAAAATGCAGGTCTCTTGGCCACCAGCCCGGTCAATGCAAAAATTGAAACCGTCGTTGAAAAGTGGATCACAGAGATACTTCCGGTCGCAAAAGGTTCGTCTGTAGGATTTGTAACCGGTGTGACGATGGCCAATTTTTGCGGGCTCGCCGCTGCCAGGACGGCGATATTACAAAATCAAAATTGGGATGTCGAAGCGCACGGATTGTTTGGAGCGCCGCCCATAACTGTAATAATCGGAGAGGAGGCTCATGGTAGCTTACTGAAAGCCTTGAGCATGTTAGGTCTTGGTCGAGAACGCGTCATTACTATTCCCTCAGATGACAACGGTCGGATGCGCACCGATTTACTTCCAGCGGTTGATGACAGAACTATTCTTTGTCTGCAAGCGGGTAACGTGAACACAGGGGGTATGGATAATGGAGCGGTGATTGCAAAGGCAAAATCGCAGGGAGCGTGGGTACATATTGATGGCGCGTTCGGGCTATGGGCCGGTGCCTCGGAATCAAAAAAAAATCTTACCGAAGGGTATGACCTAGCAGACTCATGGGCAACGGATGCACACAAATGGCTGAACGTCCCGTATGACAGCGGCCTGGTGATATGCAAAAATGGAAATCACCTCCGGAAGGCCATGAGCATTCATGGTGACTATCTTGATCAGTCGGGTGGTCGCATTCCTTATCAATACACCCCTGAACTTTCAAGGCGTGCGCGCGCGATAGATATATGGGCAGCGATCAGAACTTTGGGAAAAGACGGCATTGATGAGTTGATAACCCGAACTTGTATGTACGCAGACTATATCTCACATGAATTGCAGAAGGCAGGTTTTGAAGTTATGAATCAAGTCGAGACAAACCAGGTACTTGTTTCCTTTGGTCCGGATACAAATCGCATTATCAAAGACATTCAATCGGATGGTACATGTTGGTGTGGCGGCACCGTTTGGAAAGGACGACCAGCGATGCGCATCAGCGTGTCCAGTGTGAAGACGACGGAAAGCGACGTCAAGAAATCTTTAGATGCAATTCTAAAATCGGCTACCAAAAAAGTTGTAATGGGGTAGAAAAACGGCATGTCACACAGTGAAATTTAAAATATTTTTTATTTTTTCTTAAAAGTAGAAACATATCCTGCTACTTTTAAGTATAAGTATAAGTATTAGTAATTATGAAAGGATACATCGGAGAGTTTGAGGAACTGGTATTGCTGACGATCGCAAGTTTACAAGATAACGCGTACGGCACATCTATTAAGGAAAGCATTGAAGAAAGAACCGACCGCTCTATTAGCCTTGGGGCGCTGCATTCAACCATCACCAGGTTGGAAGAAAAACGATATTTAGAGTCCTGGCTGGGAGAACCAACTCAGGAGCGGGGAGGGCGGCGCAAGCGATATTTCGAAATCACCCATGACGGGAAAGTGGCGCTGCATCACATGAAAGCCCTTCGTGATGACTTGTGGAAATTGTCGAAAGCAACACTGTCGCTTACTAAATGAAAAACAGAAACATTCATCCGCCGCTCGTCGCTGAAAAGGTTTTGCTTTGGTATTGTGGAAACGCTGCTATAGAAGATTTGCTAGGGGACGCCCACGAATCGTTCTATGGCGATCTGGAGAAGATGCCGGCTTGGAAAGCAAAAATGAGGTATTGGAGACACGTCGCTTCCTTGCTAATTTCATACACCGTAAAAAAAAGAAAAGAGAAAGCCGCCCATCATTATTTATCATCGGCTTCTTTTGGCACCGCCATTCTTAAAAACTATTTGATCATCGCAGGACGAAATATCATCCGTCATAAATTTTTTACGGTTCTCAATGTTCTAGGCCTTGCCATAGGAATGTCAATCAGCCTTTTACTCATAGCGATGCTTTCGTTCATCTGGACTTACGATGAGTTTCATGAAAACAAAGACAAGGTTTACAGAATCATTACGAAGGTGGATGACCAGCGAACATTGCGGGAGTTTGCCACTGCACCTTCAGTGCTAGCTGATCAGATAAGTCATAACTTGACGGGTGCCCAAGACGTTGTGAGGATCAATAAACTTTCAGAAAATGTCATCACCGAAGGAAGTGAGATTCCTGTGCAAGGTTATTTCGTCGATGACAATTTTCTAAATGTATTTACTTTTCCATTGATCGAAGGAAATCAAAAAAAGCCATTCGATAGTCAGAATAGCATTATCCTGACTCGAAAGGCAGCGCAGAAATTGTTTGGCGACGATGACCCTGTAGGAAAGGTTATCGAACTTAGTGGATTAGGATTAGTTGAAATTACTGGCCTGCTCAAGGACATACCAAAAAATTCTCACATGCAATTTGAAGTGTTAGTTCCTTACCAAAAATGGCTGAGTTTAAACGACAATGTCATTGCGCAAGAGAATGGTTTCTGGCCCTATCGCGATTCGTATGTTTACTTATTATTACCCGACAAGAGTACAAAAGTCAAAGTGGAACATTTTCTGAATGATATTCCTAAGTCATTTTACACACGGCAAGATGAATTCTCTGTATTATTTAAACTCCAGGGATTATTGGACATCGCGCCAGGACCTGAGTTATACAGTCAGATTGGTCCTGATTGGGGATACGCCTCACTCAGCATTTTTATGGTGCTAACCATGCTCATCTTACTTCCCGCCTGCTTCAATTATGCTAATATTTCAATTTCCCGAGCATTGAAGCGCATGAAGGAAATTGGCTTGCGCAAGACAATGGGTGGGCAACGAAACCAAATCTTTACACAGTTTATTACCGAAACGGTAATCATCACGTTGATCGCATTGGTTTTTTCATACTATATCTTCACGGTCGTGCGCGAAGAGTTTCTCTCGATGATTGTTGGGGCGGATTCACTGGATCTTACCCCTACAATAGCAACAATACTTTTCTTCATCTTTTTTGCTGTGATGGTAGGGTTTATTGCCGGCGTTATTCCTGCAGTATATTTTTCAAAGCTGAATCCAATCGATGCATTAAAAAGTAAACCCGTTGGAAGGGGACTGGTTAAATTCAATTTTAGAAGGATATTAATCGTCTCGCAATTTGCCCTTTCATTGGGATTTATCATGGGTGTAGTAGTAGTGTTGAATCAATATCGATATTCGCTTAATTATGACTTTGGGTTTGATCAGGAAAATATCCTCGATGTAGAACTGCAGGGTGTAAATCCTCAGCTTTTCAAAAATGAAATAACGAAGATTAGATCCGTTCAATCAGTTTCTATGTCATCGGGTATTCTCGGTACGTCATTAAATAAAAATGCATGGGTACAGCGGGACGTCCTTGATTCAATCGAGGTTGCGCAGATGTTCGTAGACCATAATTATGTTCCTAATATGAACCTGCAGTTGATTGCTGGAAAAAATTTTAGCGATGATGTTGTAAGTCGGAATAGTGTTATTGTTAATGAGACATTTTTAAAAATGTTTCAACTTCCCAACGCCGAATCCGCAATTCAACAAACGTTCAAGGTAGACGAACGATACGAGGTAACCGTCATAGGTGTCGTTAAGGATTTCCATTACGCGGATTTGCGAACGCCAATTCAAAGTTTCTTTTTTAGATATGATCCTTTGCAATTTCAGTATGTAAATATTAAAGTCGCTTCAGATGACATCGCGTCTGCTCTTGCGGATCTGGAATCTTCATGGAAAAAAGTGGCGGGAGAAAAAAAATTCATGGCCCGGTTCTTTGACGACGAGATCAAGGAGGCTTATTCCGTTTATTTTTCGATGATCAAGATTTGCGGATTCTTAGGGTTCCTCGCCATTTCTATTTCCTGTTTGGGACTATTGGGTATGGTTGTCTTTACGGTTGAAAACCGCATGAAGGAGGTCGGGGTTAGAAAGGTGATGGGCGCCTCGGTATGGAATATTACTATTGTTCTTTCCCGAGATTTTGTTAGGCTAATGATTATTGCGGCGCTTATCGCCATCCCAATTTCCTATGTGATTTTTGATAAATTATATTTGGAAACTCAGCAATTCTACCACATCACGATCGGCGTAGGCGAAATTGTAATAACGCTGTCCATCATGCTTTTCCTGGGACTCACTACAATCT
>DASQTN010000276.1:0-5469 GCA_035641895.1 Chryseolinea sp.
TTGCTCCTGTATTTGCCCAATGATATCGATACTTCCAATGAGTTCATGGACGAACTCGTCTTCAAACTTTAAGGTGGATGGACTGAATTTCAGCGAAAGGAGCAGCTCAATTTTTTCTTGTTCCGACAGCGTATCAAAATCTTTCAGCTTTTTGTTTTTGGATTTTAATTTTTCAAGAATTGCTTCCCATGCGTATCCATGCTTGCGACTATCCTGCCGGATATCCATGCTGGCAAAATAGAATCCGAAAATTTTAATTTTTATAATGAAGCCTTCCAGCAGATTCAAAAACAAACCTTTGTGATCGCGAATTAATACTTCGCGGGCTTCTTCCATGTCTCGCAATAGATCGTCTGGTTGCTGATAAATTTCTCCATAGCCTCCAAAGGCCATTGGGTATATCTTGCGCTCTGCTCTGGCGATGATATGATCAACGCCTTTAAAAGTGAGTCGCCTTTTCAGAAAGCGTATATCACGATAATAACATTTCAGCAACGTTTGTTGTAGATGTTGTGCGACTTTCAACGTAATCTCATGTGTAACAAATGGATTTCCGTCGCGATCGCCTCCTGGCCAAAAGCCAATTTTCAGAAGGTCATAATTTTTCCATTCATCGAGATTGATCTTTAATCCCGTCATCAGCTTATTCACGATTTCTGGAATTGCCGCGTAAAAGACATTTTCCAGAAACCAGCAGAGGCTTACAGCCTCGTCAAATGGTGTTGGCTTTTCTCTATTTATGAATGCCGTTTTACCTAGTTGCCGCAGTAACAAATTGATATGCTCCAGCCGGTTTTCCCGAATCGCTTGTTCCAGGTCATTTAGTATGGCCAAGACGTTGCCGGGATAAAATTGCGTAGGATGCGCTGTCAGGACAACACGTACGCTGAAGTCTTCTAATTTTTGCCTCAGCTCCTCGACAGTCCCCTCCGCTTCAGCTCTGAGCAACAGCTCGGCTACAGTGCCTTTTCCTTTTAAGTCATTGATCTCATCGAACGCCGCGTCTTCAACCGAATCAAATAGGACCACCTGCCGTTCGATATATTGGATAAATCCAAAAAGTAAATCGAATTGTTCTTCCCGTGACGCCTTTGGCGTATAATCGTTAAAAAACTTCTTTATAATGGCGTTTGGATCTTTATCCTTTTCATATCCGTCCTCGCATGACTGCAACAAAAGAGGAAGTAACGTACCAGTCCGATATATGCCTGTATAGGGTAGGTTAAGAAACAGACTGTTGTACATGAGGTATCGTGTAGAAACAGTCTCATTAAATTGACTTGCCATTGGAAGTAGTTGAAATCAGACAAAGGTATCAAATACTCCCTTGGCAGGAATTATGGGATAGGAAATTGATGATATTTTTTCGGGAAACGATTTCGGAGGAGTTGAAAGCTGAAAGCTTAAAGCCTAAAGCTCGTGCGTGCAGGCCGAACAAGTGTAGCTTGGTAGGATTGTCATGCTTAATGGACGAGTCTACCACACTAGCCTTTGGCGTTAAGTTTTCCACTTTCAGCTTACTCAACCAGGATCTTTCCTTGAATGAGTAAGCCTGCAAACGACAAGTACTACACACAAGCTTTAAGCTTTCAGCTTTCTACTTTCAGCTTACTCAACCACTTCCCCCTTAATAGTCAACTGCACCACGCTTTCTTGTGCGTTGGCATTGACGGTTACAGTTTTCGAAAATACGCCGACCTTAGCGGCATTGTAGGTGGCTTTCACGTATCCTTCGGATCCGGAAGGTATCGGATCCTTGCTGTAGTCAGTTACGGTGCAGCCACAAGAAGCCTGAACCGACGAGATAACCAGCGGTCCGTCGCCTGAATTGGTAAACCTAAATTCATGGGTGACAGGTTTATTCACGGTAATCTTTCCAAAATCGTAGGTAGTAGCAAGCCATAGAAATGCCGGCGTTGCAATCCTCGGTGAAAGAAAATTAACGAGAGCAAGGTGTTGAGAAAATGACGCCGTCGTTAACACGCTGATGAGTAAAATCAAACAAATCTTTTTCATACGTTTAGAGTTTAAGTTGTAAAAATTTTCCGGCTAATGCTGATGTCAGTTATTCCCTCGATCGTCATCAGGGTCAATTTACACATCCTGAATTAGCCTGAACAAAAATGTGTACAATCCTGCTGATACGTTGTTAATGATTTTCTAATTGTTGTTAATGAAAAGTTAAAAGGAGCTGAAAGCGGAAAGCATAAAGCTTAAAGCTAGTGCGTATGCCTTGACTCTTGACTGTTGTAGCGAGACTTGCCAAGTATTGCTGTTCCATTCTCTTGCGCTTTTCTACAAGTAATCATACTACTGATTAGCACGTTGAAGTTCATGCCCCTTAGCTTTGTGCTTTCAGCTTTGTGCTTTCAGCTATTGTTAACGTCTTGTTAAAGGTTTTTCAACATACCCATCTATATTGTAACTTTCGTATGTGAAGAATTCCACTATCAGATATGTTGTAATACTGGCAGCGTTAAGCATTGTTGGTATTACGATCACTCAAATTTATTGGATTCGAAGGGCGTTTGATTTAAAAGAAGCTGAGTTTGAACGTACGGTCAATGCCGCCCTATATAATGTTGCCCATCAAATTTTTGATCTCAATAAAACGCCATCACCGGCAAATAATCCCGTACGACAATTGTCCACCAACTATTTTGTTGTAATGGTGAACAGTGAAATCGATGCAAGCTTACTGGAGTTCTTACTACGGAATGAATTCGAAAGGCGTGGAATTATTGCCGATTTCGAATATGGTGTATATGATTGTTCAAGCGAACGCATGGTTTATGGCAACTATGTCCCCCTTAAAACCTCCAAAGAAAAGACAACAGCTAAAAATCTTCCCAAATGGAGCAACCAGAGTTACTACTTTGGCGTTCAATTTCCCAACAGAGTTGCCCACATCATAAATCAGATGGGAATATGGTCATTCTCTTCCATCGTGCTGTTGCTGGTTATTACCTTTTTCGCCTACACCTTATTTGTAATTCTTAAACAAAAAAGACTTTCTGAAGTACAGAAGGATTTTATCAATAATATGACGCACGAATTCAAAACGCCGATTGCCACTATTTCTGTTTCCGCAGAGGTGCTGAAAGATCCTGGTATTATTCACCAGCCGGAGCGTTTAAGAAATTATGCGGGAATTATTGAGAAAGAGAATGCAAGGCTCAAACAACAAGTCGAAAGGGTTTTGCTGATGGCACGCCTTGATAGGGAGGCCATGGAATTTAAAAAAGAACGCATTGACGTTCATCAGATCATTGAGGATTCTATCCGGCATTATGCTATGGCACTTCAGGAACGTAAGGGAATTGTGACCAGCGACCTAAAGGCAACGCAGTTTCACCTCGAAGGAGATAAATATCATCTTACTGCGGTTTTCAATAATTTGATTGATAACGCAATCAAATACTGCAAGGAAATTCCGCACATTACCATCCGCAGCTCAAATCGAAGTAAGGGCTGCGTAGTTGAGGTCTTGGACAACGGTATAGGTATTAGCCAAGAACATCAACGACGCGTTTTAAAAAAATTCTATAGGGTGCCGACGGGAAATATCCATGATGTGAAAGGCTTTGGGTTAGGACTTAGTTACGCAAAGACCGTTGTAGAAGCGCACGGAGGAGAAATTTCCCTTGAGAGCGAATTGGGTAAAGGTTGCGCTTTTCGAATTTACATTCCCGGTTGACATATTTAAGTCTGTAATGATGCTTGATACTAAAAGAATTCTGCTCGTCGAAGATGATCCAAGTCTGGGGTTTGTAATCAAGGATAATTTGACTTTGAAAGGGTATAATGTAACTCTTTGCAAGGATGGTCAGGAAGGTGAGCAATCGTTCCATGACCATGGATATAATCTGTGTATTTTCGATGTCATGTTGCCTAAAAAAGATGGATTTTCTCTTGCAAGAAGCGTCCGAAAGAAAAATGCGACAGTGCCTATATTATTTCTAACGGCAAAGTCCATGGTTGAGGATAAGCTTGAAGGTTTTGCTACCGGCGCAGACGATTATATCACCAAACCTTTTAGTTTGGAAGAATTACTTTGTCGCATCGAAGTCTTTTTGAGAAGAAGTCCTTTGGTCACCCATCTTGATGAAAAAATATTTTTTTTAGGACAGTACGAATTTGATTTCTCCAACCTTACGTTGAAAACGGGAAGTTCTGAAAAGACGCTTACACAAAAAGAGGCTGAGGTCTTAAAGCTGCTGTATCAAAATCGGCAGCGCGTTCTTAAACGCGAGGAGATACTCAGACATGTTTGGGGTGATGATGATTATTTTATGGGTAGAAGTATGGACGTATTTATTTCAAAGCTGAGAAAATATTTGAAAGAAGATCCCTCAGTTCAAATCGTGAACTATCATGGCGTAGGGTTTAAGCTGGAAGCGTAAACAAGCATGCAGCATTCAGTTTACAGTGCACAGCTCGTGACTGCGACGCGAGAGCACGATTTTTAACCAAACTAATTCTTTGGGCTATTATTTAGGCAACCTTCCTTTACCACAGCGGCACGGAGTACACAAAGAAGTCACAGAGGGGGAGTTTCACATCCTAACGGTTGTCAATCTTAAAAAGTAAATAAACACTTTGCGAAGCATTTGTGGTCTCGTGCCTCTGTTGTGAGAATTCTCATCTACTAAAACGTAAATTATCACGGAGTAGGTTTCAGCTTGAAGCGAAGGCAACATTTAGCTCACGGCTTTGTCACCGCGACACGACAAGAGTTTTAGTCCAAGCTAGCTGTTGACTGAATGCTGTAAGCTGTCAGCTTCTTCTCAAAAAGCTATTCTTCTTGCTATACGTGAAATAGATCACGATTCCAAGCGCCATCCAGGCAATGAGTCGTAACCAAGTATCTAAAGGCAGGAACAACATCATCCCTAAACAAATGATCACGCCAAGAATAGGTACAAGCGGAACAAGCGGTGTCTTGAACTCTCGTTTTATATGAGGCATTTTCACACGCATCACCCAAACGCCGATGCAAACCAGTACAAATGCGAGTAGCGTTCCGATACTTACCATTTCTCCCACGACGCGTGCGGGAACAAATCCCGCGAACAGTCCTACAAAAACCATGAACAAAAGATTGGACTTGTATGGTGTTTTAAATTTTGAATGGACATCGGAAAAAAAAGCAGGAAGCAATCCATCGCGAGACATCGAAAAGAATACCCGCGACTGGCCCATAAGCATGACGAGGATCACCGACGTATATCCAGCTAGGATGGCGACGATTATGGCTTGTTGTAAAAATTTATAGGGTGTGTGACTAATTGCCACCGCTACAGGGGCAATTCCATCTTGGCCGGCGAACTCTTTATAATTGGCGAGGCCGGTCATTACATGAGCGAAAAGCACGTAAAGAATCGTGCAAACAACAAGGGAACCTAAGATCCCTATCGGCATATCGCGTTTTGGGTTCTTAGATTCTTGCGCAGCCGTGGATACGGCATC